>CAZFJD010000234.1:3477-5570 GCA_964518775.1 uncultured Syntrophaceae bacterium | reverse complement strand
TCATGGAGAATGATACTCCCAATGCCTTTGCAACAGGAAGAAATCCCGAACATGCGGCTGTGGCTGTGACGACCGGCATTCTGCGGATTCTGTCCAAGGAAGAACTGATGGGAGTCATTGGCCATGAACTTTCGCATATCCGGCACAGGGACATCCTCATCAGCACCATTGCCGCCACCATGGCTGGAGCAATCGGTATGCTTGCCCGCATGGCCCAGTGGGGAGCAATTTTCGGCGGCGGACGATCCGATGAGGAGGAGGGAGGCGGAGGCAATTTTCTTTTTACCCTCGTCTTTACGATGATTGCCTCAATTGCAGCTATTCTCATCCAGATGGCCATTTCCCGCTCGAGGGAGTATTTGGCCGACGAGGGTGGAGCCCATCTCAGTCATCCTCTCTCTTTGGCAAAGGCTCTGGGCAAGCTTGAGATCGCTTCTCAAAGGATTCCCATGGAAGCCAATCCTTCCACCGCCCATATGTTCATTGTGAACCCCTTAAGAGGTGGAGGAGTTCTTTCGCTTTTCAGCACTCACCCTCCCATTGAGGAGCGGATCGCTCGGCTCGAGGAGATGGCGAGGACAGGAAGATTTTGACGAAGAAAAGCCCAAGGGCGATCTGCCTTGATATCCTGAGTCGGGTTGAAAAGGCAGATCGCCATCCGGACAGCCTCCTCACAGACTCTTTCAAACGCTACCGATATTTCACCCCTGTTGATCGATCCTTTCTTACAGAGTTGACCTATGGAGTTCTCCGGTGGAGAGGAAAACTCGACTGGGTGATCCGCCATTTTTCAAGAATTCCTTTTGAGAAGATCGAATCAGGAATTCTCAATATCCTCCGCCTTGGACTCTATCAAATCCTCTTTTTATCGAAGACGCCTTCCTCTGCGGCAGTGAATGAGTCTGTAGAGTTAGCCAAGAAGATTCGTGGGAAGGGAGGGGCCGCTTTCGTCAACGCCATTTTGCGCTCCGTTCTCCGAGTGAAAGGGCAGGTCTCCTATCCCAAAATGGATGAGGATCCAACGGTTCACATCTCCGCGGTCGAGTCCCACCCTCTCTGGTTAGTTCGAAGATGGGCAGAGGAGGTGGGTTTAGAGGAGACCATGAGGATTTGTGCATTCGATAATAAGATTTCACCATTGACCCTTCGGACCAATACATTGAAGATAGAGAGAGAAGAGCTCATCGAGAAGCTGGAGGAGAAGGGATTGAGACCGATTCGGAGTTCTTTTTCAAAAGAGGGGATCTTATTGGACAACCCTCCACCCACCTCAGAACTCCCATTCCTCAAGGCAGGTCTTTACATCCTTCAGGATGAAGCCTCTCAGCTGGTCACCTCCATCTTGGATCCAAAACCAGGAGAGCGAATCCTTGATGCATGTGCTGCACCCGGTGGAAAGACGACCCACATTGCTCAAAAAATGGAGAACAAGGGAGAGATTTATGCCTTGGATCTCACAAGGGAGAAGCTAAATCGGGTTGAAAAGCTCTGTCGAAGTTTGGGGATAGGAATTGTTAAGACGGTGAAGGGAGATGCAAGCCGGCCCATGCCAAATCTAAGAGGTTTAAAATTTGATCGAATACTGGCAGATGTTCCCTGCTCCGGGTTCGGAACGCTCCGGAGAAATCCGGATTTGAAGTGGAGGAGGACAGAGGAAGACATTACAAGATTGAGTGTGCTTCAATCTTCGATACTCCAGAATCTCGCTGCCTATGCGAAAGAGGGAGGGGTTTTGGTCTACAGCACCTGTACGGTATTTCATGAAGAGAACGAGGATGTCGTGGAAAAATTTCTGACAGAGCATCCAGAGTATAAGTTGGATCGGATAGGCGATATCCTTCCGGAAAGATGCCGCTGCTTCATCAAAAGCGGATATTTCAAAACCTTCCCTCCAAAAGCTGAAATGGATGGATTTTTTGTTGCCAGAATGATTAAAG
This sequence comes from uncultured Syntrophaceae bacterium, assembly GCA_964518775.1. Classification (GTDB taxonomy): domain Bacteria; phylum Desulfobacterota; class BSN033; order BSN033; family UBA1163; genus JACAEX01. Next base: position 3,633 of record CAZFJD010000234.1, on the reverse strand, counting down.
CAGGGTAAGCAGAAAAGGCTTTGTAGCCGTAACCTTCAGGTTGCGTTATTTTAGTATTGAAAGCACGGGGTCAAATCTTTATTGAAAGCACGGGGTCAAATCTTTATTCTTGACTTCTTGGTGGGGACGTAGTTAAGTTATTTAACTTCTTTACAC
>CAZFJD010000234.1:0-3467 GCA_964518775.1 uncultured Syntrophaceae bacterium | reverse complement strand
TTTTCTCGACAACTGGTCGCCCGAAGACATAGATTACACTTTATTTTTTAAATTTGGGGATATTTCCCTGGCGAAACCTTCCGTGTTCTCAAAAGAGGGGTTGGAATCCGGCTGACACCGGACAAAGGTGCCTTCATAAAATTTATAGTGTATTGACTTCTATGACCAATCGGAAAAAATAATAAAAAAGGAATTTCTATGACGAAACTGGGGAGTGATAAGAGACCTGCACTGGTAAGGGGTTAAGACTCTAAAAGGGGCTCAAGAGATTACGAAATTATGTAATGAGCGAGGGTGGAAGGTCATTGTGGCTATTGAACCCGATAAACCCGAAGATATTTCTGACATTGAGAAGCTTATGAATCCACAAACGGTAGTGAAAGAAATTCCAGAAGTAGAACGAAATGACCCTTGCCCTTGTGGAAGCGGGTTGAAATATAAAAAATGTTGTCTGAGAAAATAAGGAAAGAGAATGAAGGCATCCTCGCCAAAAACGCGCTCGATATAGTATGACAGGCGGAAAAGCATTATAATTATAAAACAAGGTGCATGTTATGAGTTTTGATGAGGAAGAATTTTTTTTAGCGAAAACACCTCTCAATGTTGAAGTCAAAACAACGATTGGATACTGGGAATACCTTATCACGATGAAGCATCCGGTAATGAAAGGCAAGGATGATTTGGTGAAAGCTGCTCTGCAATTTCCGGATGAGATTAGACAGAGCAAAACCGATAAAGATGTTTTTCTTTATTATAAGCAATTTGATAGGCTATATTGTGTAGTTGTCAAACACATTGGGATGGAAGGCTTTTTAATCACTGCTTATCCAACCGATAAGGTAAAGGAAGGAGGTTCGATATGGACAAGGTAGTGGTTTACTACCATAAGGAATCGGATACGCTGGACATATGGTTTGGCAATCCTGAAGATGAATTTATGTGCGAAGAAGCAGGAGAAGGAATTATTCTAAAGAAAGATAAGAATGGAAAGACGATCGGGATTGAAAAACTCTATGTCAGCAAAACCGTCGGCATTGATAAGCCTCTACCAGTGGAATTGGTAGTAGCCTAATAGAGTCTATCGCGACCGCAGAGAGAGGGAAATTAGGAACATTTTTCATAAATTAAAGGGGGAGCAATGTGAGGGAGGCGAGAGAGATTGATTCATGGATGCGGCAGAAAATAAAATTGAAAATTGGTGCCAGGCAACGGTAATTAGGTACATGATGAAAAACCCTGATGGTTTGGAGTAGTGTTCATAGGCGAGAATGTGAAGACATCATCAATACCACTTTGCAATGATATATGGAGGTAAGGTTGAAGAAGATTGCTCCTTCGATTTTGTCTGCTGATTTCAGTCGGCTCGGCGAAGAGGTGAAAGCGGTTGAAAGGGCAGGGGCTGACTTGATCCATGTGGATGTCATGGATGGACATTTCGTCAGAAATATTACCATTGGTCCTGTGGTCGTGAAAGGGTTGAAAAAAATAACCTCTTTGCCTCTGGATGTTCATCTGATGATTGAGGAACCCCACCGCTATGTCGAAGTTTTTGCCGAGGCAGGCAGTACCTGGATCACAGTTCATGCAGAAGTCTGTCCTCGTCTCAGTCAAATGATCAAAAGGATTCGAAGGTTGAATGTAAAACCAGGCGTCGTGCTCAATCCCTCCACGTCGATAAAAAGACTCTATCCTGTTTTGGAGGAGATCGATCTCGTTCTTCTGATGTCTGTCAATCCTGGATTCGCAGGGCAATCCTTTATTCCATCAACCTTGAAAAAGATTGAACGATTGAGAAAGATTGTCGACACGAACCATTATCCTTTAGAAATCGAAGTGGATGGAGGAATCAAAGTAGAGAATATCGGGGCTGTTTCAAGGGCTGGTGGCGACATCTTTGTTCTGGGCACAGGCATCTTCAAGACAGAAAACTACGAAGAGACCATGCGTAAATTAAGACAGGAAATTGGATAAGAGAGATTAAGAAAGATTGCCCCTCAGGTCGAAGACTCGCTTTTCAGCATGAAGGTTAGGCCCAAAATGGCAAAGTTGAGGATCGCAAAGAGGATGGCGCCGGCAAGAAAGGTGTCCGTAAGATCGACAAGGGCGCCCATCATGAAGGGCCCAGTGAACCCGCCGATTTCTGCAATGCAGAAGAACAGCCCACCTACCGACCCCATAAATCTGGGTTCGACCTCGGGCGTGTCCATCAGAATGAGGGTGAGGATGGGCAGGAAGCCGGATACAGTGATTCCGTAAAGAATGAGTCCCGCAACCTGGATGGCTCCCGATGTGGTCACTGTCAAAAGTAACGTGAGTATTGTTAACAGAGCGGATAAGGCCACGAAACGGTCGCGGAAGTGCGGCGGGACCGCACGGGGAAGATAAAGGAGGGCTGGTATTCCTGAAGCAACGGGGATGGAGGCGGCGAAACCAGCCGATGTCGGAGATAGCCCCTTTGCCTCTAAGATCTTGGGAAGCCAACTGCCGAAGCCGTGAAGGGTCGCAAAGGAGAGAAGCCCCATGATCAAGACAATCTGGACGTTCCGTACTCTGATGAGTTTCACAAAAGTCTCGGTGATACCTGGATTTTCAGGGGACACAGGCAGGCTGAAGTCCCTCGAAAGGAACCACCAGAGAAGGGCAATGGTAAAGGCCACCAAAGCATAGAAAACGAAGGCAAGCCTCCAGGCATATCCGGTAAGGGGCATGACAAAACTGTTGGTTAACGTCAGCGCGGTAAGTATCCCGATAGAGGAACCTGTCATGTAAATCCCTACGGCCGTCCCCCGATCGCTTCCTCGAAACCATATGGCAATCGTCTTAGGACAACCGATGGAGATCATCGGGCCCCCAACACCAAAAAGGGCAACGGCAAATAGCATCCCTTCGAACCCTTCCGGGAAATACCGAAACAGGGAGGATAGCCCTATCGTGATGGCTCCGGCAAAGAGGGATTTCCTTATTCCCCATTTATCTATAACGGTCCCGGCAAAGATGGAGACCAGGATATAGGTCAACTGCCATGATCCCAGGATCGTTCCCATCTCGGAATAGTTCATCTGAAGGTCTCTAAGGATTGGAGTGACTAAGGGGGCGATGGAACGGGTGATCAGGCCAAAGGAGAAATAGAGAAGCCATAAAAGGCCGAGCATGATCCAGCGATAAGGCCTCTGGTGGGGTTTTAAGACTTCATCGCCAGGAAGGGTTGGTTCAAACTGTATATCCCGAGGGTCCTTCTCCTTCTTTGCCATCTCAATTCTAAAATGCGCGGGTCACCGAAAGAATAACTGATCATTTAAACCATTCTTTCTCTTCCGTCAAGAAAAATGGGATGTGTATGCCCATTTTTACGTTTTATGACGAAGAGCTAAAACTGATGAGAAAGTATCGGCAGAAACAATGCGGAGCAAATAATTGGTGGCGGTGCAGGGATTTGAACCCCGGACACTGCGGATATGAGCCGCATG
>CAZFJD010000233.1:0-5575 GCA_964518775.1 uncultured Syntrophaceae bacterium | reverse complement strand
AACATCCCCTCCACACTTCAATAAAATCTTCTGTCAATTTTCAAGACCAGGCACCCATTACCAGTTCTAAGTTTCAACCCTCTCAGAGTGTCAGAAAATTCTCATGAAAGAGTAGGAATGTATAAACAACTTAAATAATTTAACTATGTCCACATCCTTCACAGAATATTTCTATGGTGAAGCTTTCCAATTTTCTTGAAGTTCTTGAGAAAGATTGACACCTTCTTTCCCTTTTTGATAATATTTCAAATCAAAGTGGATATCCTAACCTTATTAAAATCGCGAAGGTCCGTTCGTATCTATCAAGACAAACCCATCCCACAAGACCTTCTTACCCAGATCCTCGAGGCAGGCCGATGGGCTCCCACTGGCGCCAACCTCCAACCTTGGCATTTCGTAGTGGTAAGAGATTCAGAGACGAGAAAAAGGATCGGGGAGGTAGCCCGGTTCTTCTTTATCAAATGGTCCCATGTGGAAAAAGCACCAGTCCTTCTTGTCCTCGGTTTCGATACCCGAAAAGGAAAATACGGAAGATATGATGTGACTCTGGCAGGTGGAAATATGATGACCATGGCCACAAGCTTCGGCCTCGGAACCTGCTGGATCGGTGCCTTTGACGAAGAGAAGGTGAAAGAGATTCTTGAGATTCCTGAAAACATCGAGGTGATCGGACTCATTACGCTGGGTTATCCTAATGAGAAAATTGAAATCCCTTCAAGAGTGGAGTTGGAAAAGATCGTTCATTGGGAGTCCTGGTTAAACGTGAAGAGACGAACCTTCGGGGATGGGATGCTAAGATCCGGTCCTCTCTCGCTCATCAAAAAATTTCTTAGAAAACGAAAACCCCCTCACCCTTCCCCTCTCCCCTGAGGGGAGAGAGATGGGGTGAGGCGGATTCTGGTCATTGGGAATTGGAATTCATTTAGGATTTGAGATTTGGAATTTGGGATTTGAAAGGGGATTAAGACATGGATCATCAACTCATTCAGAGGGCGGCCAAGGACATTCTCCAATCAAAAAAGACTATCGCCTTTACAGGGGCAGGCATCTCTGTAGAGAGCGGTATCCCAGATTTCAGAGGCGCTCAGGGGCTCTGGCAGAAATATGATCCGGAAGAGTACGCCCATATCTATGCCTTCCATTCAAATCCTGAGAAAGTCTGGTTGATGCTCAAGGAGATGTTTTCGCTCATCATGACAGCAAAACCGAACCCTGCTCATCTCGGTTTAGCTGAATTGGAACGCATGGGTCTTCTCTCCTCGGTCATCACCCAGAATGTGGACGGACTCCACCAGGCAGCCGGAAACAAGAATGTGATTGAATTTCACGGCTCCCACAGAACGCTCTCCTGTTTGAAGTGTTCTACGAAAGTAGACGGCCTCTCCCTCACGATCGCGGACCTCCCTCCCCGGTGCTCCCGCTGTTCATCGCTTCTCAAGCCTGATGTGGTCTTCTTCGGAGAGCCTATTCCTTGGGAGGCCCAAGTCATGTCCCTTAAAGAATCAAGATCCTGCAGCGTCGTGCTGGTGATCGGAACCTCCGCAGTCGTTTATCCCGCAGCGACCATTCCCATGACGGCTAAGGAGAGGGGTGCGATTGTCGTTGAAATCAATAAGGAACCAACTCCTATGACAAACCATGTATCCGATTATCTGATCTGTGGCTCAGCAGGGGAAATCATTCCCGCCATCATTGAAGAAGTCAAAAAGTCAAGAGTATTGAAATCTTAGACTCAAAATGATAAGATTTAATTAGTTCAATTGGTTTTGCCTTATCTACCTGCGTTCCCCGGGCAGCAAGGATTATGGTTCGGGTTCTTTTTAGCGGGGTGAAGGTTCGTATTTGAAAGAGCAACAAGTCGTAGACTCGACTCTACGAGAGGAATGCGTCGAGAAGGTCATCTTTGACGATCTTCAAATTGCAAATGTCCTTTTCGGCGCTCACAGTGAAAACTTAAGGCGTATTTCCAGGACGATTGGCGTCAAGATCAATGCCAAGGGCAATGCCCTTACCATCCAGGGTGACGAGCTGGATGTTGAACTTTCAAAACGCGTCCTGAACGACCTTTATGCCCTCCTGAGGAAAGGCTATCCTCTGTATCCCACGGATATCGATTATGCGATTCGAATGATCTCAGACGACCGAACAGTCAGCCTGGAAGACATCTTCCTCGATACCGTCTATATCTCCTCAAGAAAAAGGGTGATCACGCCAAAGAGTCTTGCTCAAAAACGTTACATCGATGCTATTCGGAAACATGATCTGGTGATTGGCATCGGTCCGGCTGGAACAGGAAAGACCTACCTGGCCATGGCAATGGCCGTTTCATTTCTTGTGAAGCAGGAGGTTGAGAGGATTGTTCTGACGCGTCCTGCTGTGGAAGCAGGTGAAAAACTGGGATTTCTTCCGGGAGACATTGCAGAAAAGGTGAACCCCTATCTTCGGCCTCTCTACGATGCCCTTCATGATATGATGGATTTTGATCGGGCCTCCAAATTGGTGGAGAAGGGTGTGATCGAAGTAGCCCCCTTAGCCTTTATGAGGGGGCGGACCCTCAACGACTCGTTCGTCATTCTCGACGAAGCCCAAAACACTGGGTCCGACCAGATGAAGATGTTCGTCACGCGACTGGGCTTCGGGTCCAAAGCAGTGATCACAGGGGACATCACCCAGGTGGATCTCCCTGAAAATAAGGTATCGGGCTTGATCGAAATCCAAGGGATTCTCAAAGGCATCGAAGGGATCGAATTCATCTATTTCTCTGACAAGGATGTTGTTCGACATCCCCTCGTTCAGGATATCATCAAGGCCTATGAAAGGATGGAGGAAAAACGTCATCGCCAAAAAGAGCAATAGATTGAACAAGACAATGCCAAATGTCAAAGTTCAATTTTAGTCATTAAGCAATTCGGTCATTAGGTTATTAAATGACTTAATGACTAATGGCTCAATAACTCTATTTTTTATGAAATCATCTATAAAGAAATTCCTATCTTACCTTCCCTTCTTTAAGACCAATGGGCTGAGAGATCACTCCTGGATGGAAAGGATCAAGACACCCTCTTACCAAAAGTGGTTTATTGGCATTGGGGTCGCCGTTATTCTCACACTGCTTCTTTCTCCAACCCTCCGGCTCCCTCTGAAGGAGTATCAGGTGGGAGATATCGCTACCAAGGAGATCAAATCGACTCAAGATCTTCTGGTGGAAGATGAAAGGTCGACCCAAGAGAAAAGAATCGAAGCCGAAAGATCGGCCCTCTCTGTTTACGATTACGACTCTGCCGTGCTCACCGATGCCGAACATCGAATCCGAACCACCTTTGAATCGCTGGCGAATTCATTCCGAAAGGTTGAACGAGGAATCAACCAGAATGTCCAGCGGAAAAAGGAATGGGAATCCTCCTTCCGCCTCCCTCTCACCCAAAGGGAATGGCATATTTTGGAAAGGGAACGCTTCAACCCTATCATCGGAGAAGCCGCTCTGAAAGTGATCACTCCCATCCTGAAAAAGGGAGTCGTCAATGATAAAGACCTGCTCGATCCAGATTCCGATAAAGGGATCGTGGTCCGGAATATTCAAACTCGAGAGGAAAGAAAGGACCTTCCTCCTTTTACATTTTTGGATTTCAAGGAGGGAAGAAGCAAACTTCGAGCTCAGGCAGATCCCCTTTCGTCCACTTCTGGAAAGGACCTGGCCCCTGTTATCTTGAGAATCGCCGAACACTTTCTGAAGCCCAATCTCACCTTCAATAAGAACGAGACCGAAGAGAGAAAGGCGAAGGCAAAGGAAAGAGTAAACCCTGTCTATTTTCAAGTCAAAAGAGGAGAGGTGATTTTGAGGGCTGGAGAGCGTGTGCAGGAGGAGCATCTCTTTAAAATCAAGGCCATAAAGAAGGGGCAAGAAAGAACTCATATTACCTCCCTCTTGATCGGCCTGATCCTCTTGACGTTCCTTATCTTGGTCAGCCTCCATGAATTCTCAACAAAGAATATCCGAAAGATTATGCTTTCTCAGAAAGACCTTCTCTTCTTCTCGGCTACCCTCGTTGGAATCATTGCACTCTTAAAACTCTTTCAACTGTTGACGGATGCCTTGGGGGGAGAGTTCCTTTCCATCCCTTCCTCTTCTTACTCCTATCTCTTCCCCATTGCTGCGGCTGCGATGCTCATTCGAATCGTGATCAACTCAGAGGTCGCCATCGTCTTTACCATCCTGTCGAGCTACTTCTCGGCCATCCTGATGGGAAATCAACTCTTCTTCTTTATCTTCACCTTTGTAGGAAGTCTGGTCGGCGCCCATAAGGTGGCACGATGCGAACAGCGCAACATCCTCATCAAGGCAGGTCTCACCGTAGGCGGTGTCAATCTCTTAATGATCCTCTCTTACTACCTCATCTCTGGAATTCCGTTCAAGATGGTTCTGCTTGCAGATCTGACCGTGGGGTTCTTGGCAGGACCTCTTGCATCCGTCCTGGTCCTCGGAATAACACCGATCATCGAAAGTCTGTTTGGTTACACAACGGATATCAAACTACTCGAACTGGCGAATATGGACAATCCCATCCTGAAGGACCTCATCTTCCAAGCTCCTGGCACCTATCATCACAGCATTATTGTGGGAAGTTTGGTGGAGGCCGGTGCAAAATCGATTGCTGCCAATCCCTTGTTGGCCAGGGTGAGCGCTTATTATCACGACATCGGGAAGTTGAAGAAACCTCTCTACTTCATTGAGAATGCAGGAGGGATGGAAAATAAACACGACCACCTCTCACCGAGTATGTCAAGCCTCATCCTCATCTCCCACGTGAAGGATGGACTGGAATTAGCCCGTGAAAATCATTTGGGCCAACGGATCGCCCACATCATCCAGCAGCACCATGGAACGAGTCTCATTTCTTATTTTTACGAAAAGGCGAAAGGAAATCCGGAAACGGAAGGGGTCGATGAAAACGATTTCCGTTATCCTGGCCCTAAGCCCCAGACGAAAGAAGCAGGCATTGTCATGTTGGCCGACGCTGTGGAGGCTGCTTCACGGACTCTTACGGATCCGACACCGGCAAGAATTAAAGGCCTGGTTCAGCGTATCACAAATAGCGTCTTCATAGATGGGCAGTTGGAGGAGTGCGAATTGACCCTGAAGGATCTTCAAAAGATCGAAGAAAGCTTTAGCCGAATTCTGACAGCCATCTTCCACCAGAGAATCGACTATCCTGCTTCCTCAACTTCCGAGCCTCTGAAGAAGAAAAACGATGAAGATCTGGATTCGAAACAGGCAAAAACATACCCGTTTAGACTTAAGAAAAATAAAAAGGGTAGCCCAAAGAATATTGACCGAGCTGGGACTTCCTAATGCTGAATTGAGCCTCCTGTTGGTCAATGATGTTCAGATTCAAGCATTGAACCGGCGATACCTCCGATTGGACAAACCTACCAATGTCCTTGCCTTCCCGATGAGAGAGGGCGAATTTACCGCTGTTCACCCCCATCTCCTCGGAGATTTGGTCATCTCAGTTGAGACAGTGCGGCGCCAAATGAAACGATTTGGTCTGGATGGGATGAAAATGGTCACCCTCCT
>CAZFJD010000232.1:2132-5581 GCA_964518775.1 uncultured Syntrophaceae bacterium | reverse complement strand
CAAAATCTCGCATTCGGTTAATGATTTGACATTGGCGTGCCTCTTTTGATCAGTGAAGAAGCCGAATTCCCCAAAGAAATCTCCTTCTCGGAGGTCCCGGATCCAAATTTCATCGCCGTTCGGCGTCACCTTGCTGACCGCTACTTCACCCCGGCTGATGATGAAAAGGGAATCTCCTGTGTCTCCCTCACAACAGATGAGGGCTCCCTTCCGATAGGTTTTGATTTGGAGGTGTTTGAGCAATAGTTGAAGTTCCTGTTCATTGAGCTCGGAGAAGAGGGGAATGTGAGGAAAGGGTCTCAAGGGTTTGGTCTCGAGGGTCCTCTGCGTGTAGAGTTGTGCCAGCCGGTCACCGACGTCTTTCGAAGACGGATCAATTCTTAAGATCATCTTATTGATCGAGATGGCTTGGAGCAAAAAACCATCCTGAGCATAGGCTTCAGCCACCTCTCGATAAACTTGAACCGCCTCTCTCCTCCGGCCGAGGCGTTCCAAGAGTTCAGCGACTTTCAATTGAGATCGAAGATCCTCGGGCTCTTGGGCGCAATGCTTTTGAAAATTTTCGAGGGCCTTTCTCCAATTCCCCTGGGAGAGAGCTCGTTGAGCTTCATCTTTAAATCCATCTCTCTGCTTATTCATATCGCAATGCCTCGGCCGGGTCGAGCTTCGATGCTCTCCAAGAAGGGTAGACGGTGGCCAAGAGACTGATGGAGATGGCCGTGATGACGATGAGGACGACATCGAGCGCGTTGACCTGGGAAGGGAGCTTGTCGATGTAATAGATATCGCTCGCGAGAATTTTGAATCCAAAGAGATCCTCCACAAAGCCAGTGATCGTTTCTAAGTTAAAGGCAGCACCCAGACCTAAGATCGTTCCCAGGATGGTTCCTACGACCCCGATCACCAGTCCTTCGATCACGAAGATCTTCAGAATCCCCTTGGATGGAGTGCCCATCGCTTTGAGGATGGCGATATCCTTATTCTTCTCCATCACCACCATCATCAGCGTGGAGATGATGTTGAAGGCGGCCACCAGAACGATCAGCACGAGGATGATGAACATCGCGATCTTTTCCAATTTGAGGGCGCTGAAGAGGTTTCGGTTCATCTCCATCCAATCCTTGGTCCAGAAGGAGAATCCCATCTCTCGCCGGATCTCTTTTCCGATCTGCCTCACCCGATAGATATCATCGGTTTTGATCTCAATTCCTGTGACGCGGCCTCCCAGGCTGAAGAACCTCTGGGCGCTTTCGAGAGAGACATAGGCTAGTGTATTGTCGATCTCGTACATCCCGGAGTAAAAGGTTCCCACGACACGAAAACGCTTCATCTTAGGCACCAATCCCATCGGGGTCATCGTGCCCAGAGGTGAGATGACCTGGATCGTGTCATTCAAAGAGACAGAAAGGTGCTTCGCCAATTCCACTCCAAGGATGACACCCGGGAGATCTCCTTCCCGAACTCGCATGAGATCCTCAAGGCGGCCTGTCTTTAAGTTGTTGGCCAACTCTGTCACTTTTCTCACTCGATGGGGGTCGATCCCTTTAAGGACCACACCGGAGACGTTCGATTCGGAAGAGAGCATCACCTGGTTGAAGATGAAGGGAGCAGCCGAGACGACACCCTTCACTCCCTCAACTCTTTTCGCCACTTCCTCATAATGATCCATTCCTTCCTGACCGACCTTCAGGAGGACGAGGTGGGCGTGGGTGCCTAAGATCTTTTCCTTCAGGGTCTTTTCAAAACCGCTCATCACAGCCAAAACGACGATCAGGGCCATGACTCCAACGGTGACTCCTGCGATGGAGATCACCGTGATGATGGAGATGAAGGTCTGCTTCCGTTTTGCTTTGAGGTATCTCAGGCCGATAAACCACTCATATCTCATGAACCTATCCCGTCGGATACCTGGATATCAGGATATCAGCTTGTGGACATCAGGATACCAGAATATCAGGTTAATCAACTTAACTTTTTCCCGCTGGTCCCCCGATGCCCTGATCTCCACTTCCTGGTCCCCTGATAGTCTGGTACCCTTCTTCACCGGACTATTTCTCCATTCGAAGGAGAGGAAAGAAGATGACATCTCGGATGGAGGGCGAATCGGTGAGAAGCATGATCCAACGATCGATCCCAATCCCCTCGCCGGCCGTTGGAGGCATCCCGAATTCGAGGGCACGGAGAAAATCCTCATCGAGGCGAAGCCAGGCACCGGCCTCATCGGCCCTCTCCTTCAATTGTTGGAGGAAGCGCTCCCGCTGTTCGATCGGATCATTCAGTTCGGAGAAACCGTTGGCGATCTCTCGGCCAGCGATAAAGAGCTCGAACCGGTCCACGACCTCTGGGTCATTGAGATTCCGACGGGAGAGAGGCGAGACCTCCGTAGGGTATTGGGTGACAAAGGTAGGTTGGATCAGATTGGGTTCGACGACCTCCTTGAAGAGATCAGCTAACACCCTGCCATGAGAGGTTCCCCTCTTTAGTTCGAGGCCAAGCTCTTTCGCTGCCTGGATCGCCTTTGAAGGATCCTCGAGGACGCCGGGATCAAGCCTTTTACTCTCTGCGAGAGACTCTTTGAAGCGTACCCTCCTCCAGGGAGGGGTGAAATCGATCTCCTTCCCCCCATACGTCAGCTGAAGTTGACCATGGATCTCTTTGACCATTGAACAGAGAAGTTCCTCGGTCATCTCCATCATATCTTCATAGGTGGCATAGCTTTGGTAAAATTCGAGCATGGTAAATTCAGGATTGTGTTGCGTTGAAATCCCTTCGTTTCGAAAACTGCGATTGATCTCAAAGATCCTTTCAAGCCCTCCGATCACGAGTCGTTTCAGAAAGAGCTCAGGAGCGACCCTTAAGTAGAGTTCCATGTCGAGGGCATTGTGATGGGTGTTGAAGGGTTTTGCTGTAGCGCCTCCAGGGATGGGGTGGAGCATCGGTGTCTCCACCTCAATAAAATCTCGACGGGTAAAGAAATCTCGGATCATCTGAATCGCCTGGATGCGAGTTAGGAAGATCTCCCTCACCCTTGGGTTTGCGATGAGGTCCAAGTAGCGATGACGATACCGGGCTTCGATGTCGGTGAGACCATGCCACTTCTCTGGAAGGGGCCGCAAGGACTTTACCAGGAGCTGGAAGTTCTGAATCTGGAGAGTGAGCTCCCCTGTCTTCGTTCGGAAGACCCTGCCCTCCAATCCCACGAAATCGCCAATATCAACGGTTTTATAGAGTTGAAAGGCCTCGTCTCCGACCACATTTTTCTGAAGGTAAGCCTGGATCCTCCCCATTCGGTCTTGAATCTGAATGAATCCCGCCTTGCCGAAGTTGCGGATCGCCAAAACCCTGCCAGCGAGGGAAAAAGTTTCGTTGACAGATTTCAGCTCCTCCTCGGACCTCGAACCGAAGGCATCATGAAGATCCTTGGAGGTATGGGTCACCTTGAAGTTGTT
>CAZFJD010000232.1:0-2032 GCA_964518775.1 uncultured Syntrophaceae bacterium | reverse complement strand
CCAAAAATGAAAGTAAGATTCGATATTTATCTCATCAGAATTTAAGAGTTTTTAAATTAACTCATTTTCCCCAATCCGTCAAGAAAAAAGGGCTGGTTGTGTGGGGATGGTGCGAAATATGCCTCTGAGGATGCTCTGAGGTCATCAGGCTTGCAATATTGCGATTTGTGCACCTGGGACCGGCGCTTGACACGCGGAAGTCTCTCTTCATGACCCCATATAGAAAAGAATGTCATTCTATTTCCTCAAAGTATTGCGGTTGGGGAGTTGGGTTATAAGGGATTGGGGTAGGGCAGGGCAGGGCAGGAAGTCAACTTTGAGGCAGGAGGAGTAGAGTATAGCCTTGCGTGGGGAGAATCAATTCGAAAAGGTTGACATTGAAGAAGGAAAAGAAATTACAATTACCATCATGGAGGCTCCTTCAAAGCACAAATTGGATGCGTTTAAAAACTCTGCAGGGGCTTGGAAGGAGACTATTGATGCCGAGAAATTGATTGAGAATATCTATGCTAATCGTCTCGTTTCAACAAGGAGGGAGCCGAGATTATGAAGCTCTTGTAATAAAGGGGACGTTGGTTCTAAAACAACTTAGTAATTTCTTGAGCGTGCAATGATGTGATCAAATCGGAATGAAAATGCAACAAGAATTTTGAGAGGATGACACAGATTTCAAAAGAGGATTACACAGATTTTCCTGTTTTTTCAATGAATTTCATATCAGTGTAACCGGCTCTAATTAGTGTAATCAGAGAGAATTTTAACAAGGCATCATGGCAAGCGGCAACGGCAATCAGGTACTAAGACCCATTGGCCGATAATCGCTATCTTCATTCGTGAAGAACAGGGCTATTCCTGCTCAGACAGAGAGTCTAACGTCAACACCTTTGGTGCATCCGATCTCGGGCTCCATCGCCATACGTATCCATGAGATTATCGAGTTCAAGTTCATGTGAAGAGTCTCCGGGAAGGAACAGCCCAAAGGTTGGGCTCTCCAACCTTTTGGATAGAGTTACCCAAATAGACCACAAATCCCCCTCGCCATTCTTTTCCAAGTCCTTTTGCCACCTCCCGCATGGGCCGAAGATCTGCTGCTGCCACAGATGTGCGGGCCTTGATTTCCATCCCGATCATGCCTTTTTCGGTCTGAAGAAGAATATCCAACTCCAGGCCGGAGCGCGTGCGATAGAAGTATATCTCTTCCTGTCTCTGAACCGTTTTCATCCATTTGATCATCTCGCTCACTACCATCGTCTCATAGATCTCGCCGGACAGGTCTCCACGAAAGCCGCTCAGAGAGCGTACGATTCCAATATCGAGCCAATACAGTTTCGGTGTTTTGATAACGGAGCTTGTTATGTTGCGATGATAAGGCGGAAGCAGGACTGTCTGGTAGGAAAGCCTGAGGTACTCCAGATATCGCCTGGCCGTGTCGACACTGAGCGAGGCATCGCGGGCCAGCTCAGAGTAATTCAGAAGACGAGCCGATCTCAATGCCGCCAGCTTCTGGAAAGTTCTGAAAGGAACGAGATCGTCGAGCCGAGCCAGATCGCCGAGATCCCTTTCGAGATAGGTAAATTGATAATCTCTCAACCATTTCCAACGCTCCTCGGCTGAGAGGGGAAGAAGTGCAGGCATGCCGCCCCAGTTCAATAGCTGTTTCTCCGCCTCTTGAATACGACTATCATCCGAAACGAGTAATACCTCGGGGACATCCCTGAAGATCCGATTGAGATCCTGGCTTGAAAAAAGGCGATCGATTAGCGGAGACGATGGGGGCTGCGTGTCAGACTCCGATGTGAGCTCCCCCATGAGCAGAGGCCAAAGTTCATAGATTGAGATACGGCCTGCTAAGGTTTCGCGAATTTTTTTGAGGAGAAGAATCTGACTTGATCCCAAGAGGAGAGAGAACGATACGGCACCTCTGTCGAAAGCGAATTTAACTTTTTCAAAGAGAGAGGGCTCTTTTTGTGCTTCATCGATCACAGCGTTTCCGACGCTCTTCGACCACGAGGCTGTTGACATGCCACGGATG
>CAZFJD010000231.1:0-5603 GCA_964518775.1 uncultured Syntrophaceae bacterium | reverse complement strand
AAATTGGCAATCATCCTACCTTCTCCTTGGTCTTTCTTAATCGGAATTTCTTAATAGCAACGGGAACGAGTGCAAAAATTCCAAGCAACAGAAATGCGCTGAGCGTCTGTATTGACAGAAGATGATCGGCCGAATCGATGCTTCCCAGGGATTGTCCCAGATTGGTGTAGACAAAACAGCCCGGTGTAATACCGATGGCAGTTGCAAGGATATAGGTACGCACTTTGGTTGGGGTAAACGCAGGAATGAGATTGACTAACCAGAATGGAAAGAGAGGTACCAGCCTTAAAAAAAGGAGGTAGTTAAAATCATTTTCATGGAAATTGGACACGATCTTCTTGCCGATGGTCCCCATGCGTCTTTGCGCAGCTTCGGCAAAGAGATAACGGGCGGCAAGAAAGACGAGCGTTGCGCCCAGGGTGGCAAAGAGGATGATGATCACCATTCCCACCCAAAGGCCAAATAGGAATCCAGTTACCAGAGATAATACAGTGGCTGCAGGGATGCTGAAAGCAGTTGAGAGTGTATAGATGATCCCAACCGTGAAGAGCATGATCCAGTAATGATTTTCAGTATAAGTCCTGAGGAGATTGCGATTGGCTTTGATAGTCGTGAAATTGAGGTATCGATCACCACCCAAAATAAGAAATGCAGTGAATCCTCCAATAAAAATCAAGAAGATGAAGAGTTTCATCCATGGAAAGGATGGATTTGATTTAGTTTCTGCCCCTTCTGCCATATCCCCCACCCTTATTTCCAAATTTTAAATTGACATCGATTCACATTCAAGGATCTCTTTTCAACTTGATTATTTATCAGTGTTCAGATATAAGAACGCTTAACGCTATGCTCTGTCCACCATGCGGTGAAGGGCTATGCCCATAGCAGTAATTTACATGATTGATCGGAGGAACATATGGAACAGTCTCAAAAGATTGTGGATGGGTTTCGGTTTCTTCCTCCAGGGTTAAAGGCATGGGTTCGAACCTTTATCCCGGAGGAAGAATTCAAGGGACCGATCCCTTGGACGCCGATGTCAAAACCCTTAAGTAAGACGACCATTGCTCTGGTCACAAGCGCTGGCATCAGTTTAAAATCGGATCCTCCTTTTGATATGGAGAGGGAGAAAAGGGAACCCCTCTGGGGCGACCGTTCCTTTCGAATAATACCAAGGGGGACCACTGGAAAAGATATCGAGGTGAATCACCTCCATATTAATACCAACTATATTAAGCAGGATATCAATGTAATCCTTCCTTTAGCTCGGATGACCGAGTTCGAGCAAGAGAAGATCATCGGCCGCCTCGCCGCCACTGCCTACTCCTTTTATGGTTTTCAATGGCAGAACACCGATTTCCTGAAAGAGGCCATCGAACCCATCTCTAAAAAGATGAAACTTGAAGGAGTGGAAGCCGTACTCCTGACTCCGGCTTGACCCTTCTGCTGCCAGTCCGTTGGGCTGGCTGCGAGGGCCTTGGAGGAGGCAGGTTTTTCAACCGTTGTGCTCACACCTACTTATGAATTCACCCGGGCTGTAGGCATACCACGGTCAGCCGCTATTGAACATCCTTATGGCAGATCGGTAGGGCAGGTAGGGGACAAGGAAGGTCAGAGGGAAGTTCTTCTGAAAACCCTTTCCGTACTGGAGAAGGCTAAAAGACCAGGAGAGGTCTTTCACCTTCCTTTTAGCTGGCCTGAGGAACCCAAAAAGACAGACTGGCAACCTCCAGAGATGTCTCCTTTGATTAAATATTATCTGGAGGATATTAAGAAAGCCCGACAGAGTCAAGGTGGGTAAGCAAGAAGAACAATCTTTTGGTCCAAGGCAGAATTATTTTCGACTACTACTCCCTTTTTTTGAGGAGGATATTTCCGTAAAAGGCGATGGCTGATTCTCCGGTGTTGTCTGTGTCGGTCATGATGGCCACACCGGAGATCGTCAGTCTTAGCTCATTTTTCACCCGAAGCAACGAAGATACTGATGCTCGCAAAATCGCTTCCGCAGCTCGATTGAGCGCAACAATTCTCGCCCACACAGTCCACGACCGCATTTCTAAGTCCAGCCTCTTTTAGCCATTGTTTAACCTCCTCTCTCTTAAAACCCATCCATCGGTCGTGATGTTCTGTTTTCAAAAATTCGAAGCGATGCTCATCCAGATCGGTGATGATCATCTTGCCTCCTGGGTTTAGAATTCTGACCATCTCCTTGATGGCCGCGGCCGGAGATTCGACATGATGCAAGAACATGTTAGCGAAAACATAATCCACAGTTTCATCTGCGATCGGCAATCTCTCTGCCTCCCCTATGCGATATTCCACCTCCTGAAGGCCGATGAACTTCCTTTTCATCTCAGAAAGCATTGCCTCAGATTGGTCTACAGCGATTACGCGGATGCCCTTTCGAAGGAGGCCCTCTGTCATAAAACCAGATCCTGCTCCGATATCCGCAGCCATCTTCCCAGTTTGTAAGCCGGCGACAGAAAACGCCTTCTCCCTGACCGCCTCTGAAAAGAAACCTTCTCGCATCTTATCCCACTTCTGTGCAACCTGATCGAAATAATCTTTACTGTTCATGGGGACTTCCTTCGTTCTGCCTTTTATCTTATTTCTCCATTGGTGGAATTTTACCATATCCCATGTGCTGAGAACAATTGTTAAGTTTAAAGAAACGGATTGAAAAAGTTGGAAATCCTTGATAATCTAAGATCACTTTTGAAGGGTCTTAAGAAAAGAAACGAGGTGAGAGAGAATGATAAGGTTTTTGTTGGGGGTGGTTGTTGGAATTCTTCTCTTCTTTTTCTTCATCTATTTTGGTGGTGGGAAGGCAGTAAAGAAGGTGGGTGAGGGTTTGTCTGATACAGGCAAGAAGATGGAGGTTCTGGAAGACATGGTGAGGAAGGGGAAAGAAGATGTGACAGAGGGAATTGAGAAAAGAATCTTTAAAAAGGAGAAGGAGACCCAGAAGAAGAGTCAGTAACGGATGGAAAAATCATCAAATTCGCCTATATAGTCCTCCCAATTGAGATGGACCCTGGTCACTTTTGCCTCAGACGGGCCCCGGTGGCACCATTGGATGATCTGATCGACCTTCTCTTTATCACCTTCAAAGACAGCCTCCACGCAGCCGTCCCTTCGGTTTTTAACCCAACCTTTAAGCCCCAATTTATAGGCCGTCTCCTCTGTATGGTAACGGAAGAAGACCCCTTGAACCCTTCCCTCGATAATCACTCGTGCCCTCACTTTTTCCATGGTGACTATACAGTTACCATAAGAACATCCTTAGATCAATAATGAAAGAAATTTGACTTGAAAAAACGGATTTATATCGATTAATATTTTTAAATCCCCCCTTTACTAAAGGGGGTTGGGGGGATTAGCCAATGGGGTGAATGGTTAAAGGGGATGAAGAGGCTCTATTTGGGTATCGATGTTGGTTCGGTCAGTGCCAATACCGTCATCATGGACGATCATCGGGAGGTTTTGGAGGAGCACTATACCCGAATCAAGGGTCAACCTCTCCAAACGGTTCAGAAAATCCTCGAAGAGATCCTCCATAGGATTCCGCTCGCGGAGTTCCATTTTCTCTCCTTCACAGGGATGGGAGGGAAACTTCTCTCCGAGCTTTTAGGCGGAAATTTCGTTAACGAGATCATCGCCCAGGCAAAGGCCGTTCACCATCTTTATCCACAAGTCAGGACGATCATCGATATCGGCGGAGAGGATTCGAAACTGATCCTCCTCGAGGAGGAAAAAGGTCACTTCAAGATCAGTGACTTTTCGATGAACACCCTCTGCGCTGCTGGCACGGGGTCCTTTCTGGATCAACAGGCAAGCCGACTGGGTTTCACCATCGAAGAGTTTGGTCAGCTCGCCCTGAAGTCGACGAACCCACCTCGAATTGCAGGACGATGCAGTGTCTTCGCCAAATCGGATATGATCCATCTTCAGCAGATCGCCACGCCAGATTACGACATCGTCGCTGGCCTCTGTTATGCGTTAGCAAGGAATTTTAAGAGCAATATCGGTAAGGGAAAGATATTTGTGAAACCCGTCTCCTTCCAAGGGGGCGTGGCAGCCAATGTAGGAATGCGACGGGCCTTCACGGATGTATTGGAGCTCTCTGATGGGGAGCTCATCATTCCGAAATATTTTGCTTCGATGGGGGCCATTGGTGCCGTACTGGTGACTCAGGAAAGTCAGGAGGTTAAAAAGGGATGGCTCGGCCTGGACAGACTGAATCAATATCTGAGGGAACATAAAGAGGCAGAGACTCCATTACGACCCCTCTGCCTTTCCTCTCATTACCTCGCCCAGCGCGAAGAGGCCAGCCCCTCGCTTTCCGCATTCTCAGAAGGGAGGAAGATCGAGGCCTATTTAGGATTGGATGTGGGATCGATCAGCACCAACCTGGTCGTGATCGATGGCGAGAGGAGAACTCTCTCGAAACGTTACTTGATGACAGCGGGTCGGCCTATTGAGGCCGTTCGCATTGGCCTTCAGGAGATCGGTGAGGAGATTGGGGATCGGGTGGAGATCAAAGGGGCCGGAACAACAGGCTCCGGTCGTTATCTGACCGCAGATTTCGTGGGTGCAGATCTGGTGCGCAATGAGATCACTGCTCAGGCCACTGCGGCGGTACAGATTGACCCGAGTGTTGATACGGTCTTTGAGATTGGTGGGCAGGACTCAAAATATATCAGCATCGACAATGGCGTCGTGGTCGATTTTGAGATGAACAAGGTCTGTGCTGCAGGGACCGGGTCTTTCTTGGAAGAGCAGGCGGAGAAACTGGATGTCTCCATTAAGGAAGAGTTTGGAGCCCTTGCCCTCTCTGCTGACGAGCCTGTAAGGATGGGTGAACGATGTACGGTCTTCATCGAATCCGACCTCGTTCATCATCAGCAGAGGGGTGCCCAAAAGGATGACCTTATTGCAGGCCTCAGTTACTCCATCGTTCAGAACTATCTGAACCGCGTGGTCGGGGACCGGCGTATCGGAAATCGCATCTTCTTTCAGGGAGGGACTGCCTTTAATCGGGGAGTGGTGGCTGCCTTTGAAAAGGTTCTCGATAAGGAGGTCATCGTTCCGCCAGATCATGACGTGACAGGAGCCATCGGGGTTGCGATCCTGGCCATGGAGGAACGTACCTGGGAGCGTTCAAGTTTTAAGGGGTTTGACCTGAGCAAGCGCCGCTATGAACAGTCTTCGTTCGAGTGCAAAGGCTGTCCCAATCTCTGTCTCATCCGAAAAGTGAGTGTGGAGGGAGAGAAACCCCTCTTTTATGGTAGCCGATGTGAGAAGTACGATGTGATTAAACGGTCGAAGGGCTCAGCCATTCCAGATCTCTTTGAGGAAAGAGAGAGGATGCTCTTTGCTCCCTATGAAGGGGAGGAGAAGCTTCCGGCCGATGCTCCAGAGATCGGGATTCCCAGAATCCTCAATTTCCACGAGATGTTCCCCTTCTGGAAGGCCTTCTTCACGGAGTTGGGTTACCGGGTCGTTCTTTCCGATGCCACGAACAAAGAACTGATTCGAAAAGGCGTGGAGAATGTCGTTGCCGAAACCTGTTTTCCCATCAAAGTGAGTCATGGTCATGTCCTCAA
>CAZFJD010000230.1:0-5661 GCA_964518775.1 uncultured Syntrophaceae bacterium | reverse complement strand
GAACAAGAGGGAGGCTTCTATGGGAAAGAAGGCCCCAAGAAATCTCTTCATTTGGGGAACGGTGATCTGCACCGTTGTCTTTATCTGGCTCACCATCGATACCCATACCACCATTCCTAAACGAACAAACATGGATAAGCTGACGGAAGAAGTCGTTTCGGGAAAACGGGTCTGGCATAAACATAATTGTAACGACTGCCACACCATCCTCGGCATTGGAGGCTACTATTCACCGGATGTGACAAAAGCATATTCCACCCGAGGAGAGGCTTGGCTAAAAGCATTCTTAAAAAATCCCGAAAGTCCTGACCCCCAAAGAAGGAAAATGCCCAATCAGAATCTCACCGATGACGAAATTATGAGGCTCATCACTTTTTTCAAATGGGTGGATGCCATCGACACCAACCAGTGGCCCCCTAAACCTATTGCTGAGGCAAAGATGATTGGGGCTGTCCCTAAGGAAACCTTATTAGGCAAGAATGTTTATGCACAATACCGATGCGATCTCTGTCATAAGATCGGAGATAAAGGAGGAAAGGTCGGCCCTGACCTCACTCATGTAGGAAGTAAACGGGATTTTCTATGGCTTGCAAAACAGATCAGGGACCCAAAGGTCAATAAACCAGATGGTCAGATGCCTGCTTTTCCACAGATTGCCGAAGGGGAAATCCATGCTTTGGTCGATTATTTGACGAGCCTCAAGTGAACCAAAGGATTCAAGGGGCCAAGGGTTCAAGGGATCGAGTGAAATGTACAAGAATGAAAATCTTGAGAAAAAACTGTTAGGGGAATCTTCCGATGTCTACTAAATCTTTCAAAACACTTGAACCCATGAATCCTCGAACCCTCGAACCCTTGAAAAAAGGGAGGACAATAAAGATGGTTTTCGAATCGCAAAAGGTTGCTATAAAATACTTCGTCATCTCAGCAATCTTCTTTGGCCTTCAGGTGATTGTCGGCCTCCTTCTCGTCTCGAAATATATCTGGCCTGACCCTCTCATTGGAATTCTCCCTTTCAATACTGCCCGTGCTGTCCACACCAACCTTCTCGTGGTCTGGATGATCTTTGGGTTTATGGGAGGAACTTACTATATCGTTCCGGAAGAATCTGGAACAGAGTTATTCAGTAAAAAGCTGGCCGATCTCCAATTCTATCTTCTTCTTTTGGGTGGTTTAGCCGGAGTCGTGGGATTCCTCTTCGGTTGGACAGCCGGGAGACCTCTGTTAGAGCTACCGGTTGAACTCAAGTGGGCGATTGTAATCGTTGCCCTGATCTTTATTTTCAATATCTTTATGACAATGATCCATACGAAGAAATGGACCGCCATCCAGGGTATGCTTTTGGGTGGCATCGTGATGCTGGCTATCATGTGGCTCTTTGGGATTCCTTTCTTCAAGAACCTCACCCTCGACTATTATTACTGGTGGTGGGTGATCCATCTCTGGGTGGAAGGAGCCTGGGAGTTGATCGCTGCCTCCATCATGGCCTTTGTCTTACTGAAGATTACTGGTGTGGATCGCCAGGTCATTGAGAAATGGCTCTATGTGGAAGTGGCCTTGGTCTTGATCACTGGTATCATTGGAACAGGCCATCACTACTACTGGATTGGAACACCTGAATACTGGCTCTGGTGGGGCGGGATCTTCAGTGCCCTGGAGCCTGTTCCAATTATCTTTATGGTCTTTGATACCCTCAATCATGTCAGACATAAAAAAATCGAGATTACCAATCGACTTGTCCTATACTGGGCGGTAGGCTGTGCCATCTTCCATTTCATCGGTGCGGGAGTCTGGGGTTTTGCCCATACTTTACCGGTCGTCAATCGCTGGACCCATGGGACTCAGGTGACTGCTTCCCATGGCCATATGGCATTCTTCGGGGCTTATGCCATGCTCATCATCACAACAATCTATTATGCCCTTCCCAAATTGAGGGGCTTGGAACAATTTAACCAAAAGAGGGGGTTTTGGGTTTTCTGGATTACCACTATCAGTATGATGGTGATGGGCCTGGCATTTGGAGCGGCTGGAGTGATCCAATCGTATATGCAAAGAGGATTGGGAATGGATTTCCTTACGGTTCAGGGTTTTATGAGACCTTGGTTCATGGCCGTCTTCTTTGGAGGCCTCGGATTCTTTATCGGAGTTGTGATCTATATCGTGGATGTCTTAAGTCTGGCAATGAAAAAGCGTTAGAGGAATAATGGAATAGTGGAACAATGGAATAATGGGTTTAATCAATATTCCAATATTCCAACATTCCAGGTCAGTATTATGTTATCTGTTGTCGCTGAGACCATTGATATCATCAAAGAGAAGTCTCCTTCCCCGCTCAACGAATTGTGGATCGATGACTTAGTCATTGGCATCTTCTTTACAGGGGTGAAACTCTCAACAGGCCACGCCGGTTGCGCCTTCACACCTATTGGTGAGATTCCAGAGGCAGTATGCTGTCCGACGTCTGCTGCCCGAATGCCCCAGGCTGGTGATTTAGAAGGTAGATCAGTTTCGGAAGTCCTCAATTATTCAACAGATACCAACGTTCTCAAGAGTGCCATCGGTATCGCCACCCTCAATGCCCTCTCTCAATGGATCGTTGAATCGGGAAACGAAAGGGACTATGAGATAGTCAAAGACAAAGATGGTTTCGACCTCCTGGATATCGCACCTGACGAAACGGTTTCATTGATTGGCGCTTTCGGCCCCTACATTCGCCGGCTCAAGATGATGGGTAACCCCTTCTTTATTCTTGAAAAGAATCTCAAGACACTGAGACTGGATGAGATGAAATACTTCAAGCCCGAATCTGAAATGGGATCTGCGATTGAGAAGTCGGATGTAATCGTCATCACGGGTACTGCAATTGTTAATCACACCATTGACGGCATCCTTTCTTTCATCACTAACGGAAAACGAACAGCTATCATCGGACCCACAGCCAGCATGATTCCCAATGCTTTTTTTAAAAGGGGCGTCCATGTGATGGCAGGAGTCCGAATTACACAACCAGATTTGATGATCAACATCTTGAAACAGGGAGGTTCAGCTTACCATCTCTTGAAAGAATGCTCTGAAAAAATCGCCTTTGTAAAGAGATAGTTTCTTAAATGATTTTTGCCCATTACCTAAATTCAGTCCTTGAAAGGAGGTGATCAGTTAGTATTGGTAGTTCATCGTTCTTTGTTCCTAAAGGAGGAAATATGCACCGCTTAACATTTCAAACTATTCTTATCATTTTATTGAGTTTAATTTTTGCCACCGCTGTTTCAGCACAGGTCTGTGTTGAGTGCCATAAGAAGGTGACCCCTGGGATTGTTAATGATTGGCTCCTGAGTAAACACAATAAGAACAAAATCCCCTGTTCAGAATGTCATGGGGATCAACACAAGACAGGCAAAGATATAGAAAAGGCCAAAATCCCTACACCTGAGACCTGTGGAAATTGTCACGAAAAAAGAGTGAAGGAATTCAAGGCCGGAAAACACGCTGCTGCATGGGCAGCGATGAAGGCAATGCCAACCGCCCACTGGCAGCCAATGGCACTGATGGAGGGGATGAAGGGATGCGGAGGTTGCCACAAAATTGGCCTTAAGACCGAGGCAGAGATCAAAGAGTTAAAAAAGAGTGGACCCGGGTTTGGTGTGGCTTCTTGCGACGCATGCCATACTCGACATGTCTTCTCTGTTCGAGAAGCAAAGCAGCCCCAGGCCTGTCAAACCTGTCACATGGGTTTTGATCATCCCCAATGGGAAATGTATTCTGGTTCGAAACATGGTGTTCGATACCTATTGAAACAAAATAAGACACTTCCTCCAACCATTGCAGCACCCACTTGCCAGACATGTCACATGCAGGGAGGGAATCATGCCGTCCTTACAGCATGGGGATTTCTTGCAGTTCGTCTACCCATGCCAGAGGATAAGCAGTGGGCTTCGGATCGCGCAACCATTCTACAAGCCCTTGGGGTGCTCGATCCTGATGGAAAGCCAACCGCTCGACTGGATGTTGTGAAGGCCGCAAACGTTGCTCGGCTCACGCAAGAGGATTGGCAGAAAGAACGGGACAAGATGATCAAGACCTGTAACCGATGCCATTCCGCCAATTTCGCAAAAGCCGAACTCGCAAAAGGTGATCAGATTATTAAAGAAGCCGATCGTTTGATGGCCGAGGCGATTCGAACGGTCGCAGGCCTTTACAAGGATGGCATCCTGCCCAAACCTAAAAACTACGCCTACCCATTTCCTGATCTCCTCACCTTCCATGATGCTCCCACCGTGATTGAACAGAAACTCTTCGTCATGTTTCTCGAACATCGAATGAGGACATTTCAGGGAACATTTCATATTAACCCGGATTATGCATTGTGGTATGGCTGGAGCGAGATGCAGAGAAGTTTGACAGAGATTAAGGAAAAGGCAGAAGAAATGCGGGAGAAACACAAAAAGAAATAGGTCGCACCATTTTACATTTCTGTCATTCCTGCGAAAGCAGGAATCCATATTTTTATAACACCCAACTCTGGATTCCCGTTTGCACGGGAATGACAGAACGACCCTTATTACTCTGCCCCTTGACGGCCGCCTGCGTTAGCCAGGGGAAGTCAAGAGGAATTAAACCAGGAGAAGAGATTATGAAAAGGAATATTTCTTTGATTCTACTGACTACTTTGATTACCCTGTCAATCATTGTCCTCTGTGGACCCACAAAGGCTTCTGCCCACTGTGATGGATTAGACGGTCCAGTAGTGACAGCAGCTAAAAAGGCATTGGAGACTGGAAATGTGAACCTCGTTCTGATCTGGGTACAAAAGAAGGACGAGGCAGAGACAAAAAAGGCTTTCCAGAAGACCCTGGGCCCCGAAAGGGACACTTCCCATATTTTTGACATTTCCACCTTCTTATAATATATTCCTTTCATGCCAAGAATTGCCAGATTGTTGGCCGTAAATTATCCCCACCATATAACGCAGCGTGGAAACAATAGAGAAACTGTCTTTTTTAATAATGAAGATAGAGAGTTTTACTTAAAAACCCTTAGAAAATACAGTGACCAATGGGAATTTGATTTATGGGCATACTGTCTTATGCCCAATCATGTTCACATTCTTGCTGTACCGAGGAAAGAAGAATCCCTTGCAAGAGGAATTGGAGCTACAAACTTAGTTTACACCCAATACATCAATCGCCGATATAATAGGAGTGGAAGGCTTTGGCAAAACCGTTTCTTTTCCACAATCATTGAAAAAGGGTCTTACTTATGGTCAGTAGCTCGATACATTGAAAGAAATCCTATCAGGGCGAATATTGTAAAAAGAGCCGAAGATTACACCTGGTCAAGTGCCAAAGCCCATATTTTACGGGACAGAGATGATACGCTTTCTGATAAGGGCTGGTTAGAAGACAATGAAGTTAATGCTTACTGTGAATTTTTAAGGTATGAGGATAAAAAGACGGAGAGTTCTATTAGGAAATCAACATCAACAGGAAGACCTTTTGGAAGTGAGGAGTTTCTAAAAATTCTTGAGAAAATCCTGGAACAAGATATCTTCCCCAGGAAGGGAGGACGACCGAGAAATGAGACTTCATAAAAATATGGGAGGTGTCCCTAATTCATTTGGAAGGAACCAAGATGGAAAAAACATTGAGAAAAACAGGAATTGAT
>CAZFJD010000229.1:0-5722 GCA_964518775.1 uncultured Syntrophaceae bacterium | reverse complement strand
TCGCAAACGATCCGTTCCAGCCTCTGGTGCAATGGTGAACCCAGTTTTTCTAACCCGCTTCACCTCCTCTGCAAGATGTCCTACGACATGCTCGATCCTTAGAGAGGGAAATGAAACGGCCACCTTTTTTGATTCAAATTTGTCCATGAACGAAGAGAGCAGTAGCCCGATCGAGGCATAATCCCCTGCACTGAGAGAGAGAAGAGAAATCTCTTCATAGCCAGTTTTGTTTAAAGCGGCATGAAGGATCTCCTGAATCACTTCTGGACTTCTCTCTCGATAAGGCCTGTGGATGAATCCTGCTTCACAGAATCGGCATCCCCTTTTGCAGCCCCGGGCAATCTCCACATTGAGACGGTCATGAACCACTTTCATATAAGGGACGATCGGGCATATGGGAAAGGGAGCCTGATTGAGATCGGAGACAAGCCTTTTATGAATTTTTTGGCCCTCTTTATAGAGATGGGGAACGTATACCCCTTCCAGTTGAGAAAGGGATTTTAAAAGATCCTCTTTCCGAGACTTGGTCTTCTTCCATTGCAGCGCCAGATCACAAATCTCGAGCACTACCTCTTCCCCATCTCCGATCACAATGGCATCGAAGAAATCAGCAATGGGGGTTGGATTGAAGGTGGATGGGCCTCCAGCAATGATAAGAGGGAAACGCTCATCCCTTTCTTTGGAGAGGAGAGGAATACCGGAGAGGTCGAGCATATTAAGGACATTAGTGAAGCAGAGTTCATACTGGAGTGAGAAGCCCAATATATCGAATTGATTGAGAGGAGTGGAGGATTCGAGAGATGAAAGAGGAATTCTCTTTTCCCTTAAGACCTTCTCCATATCGACCCAGGGAGCAAAGGCCCTCTCGCAGGCCACTCCTTTCTTTCCATTTATAATATGATAAAGGATCTGAATCCCAAGGTGTGACATGCCAACTTCATAAACATCCGGAAAGGCAAGGCAGAAGGTTAGATGGACTTTAGAAAGGTCCTTTTTAATGGAATTGATCTCATGTCCCAGGTATCTTACCGGTTTTGAAACAAGGGAAAGATATTCTTTCACTTCATCACCCAATAATATTAAAAGGGGCATATTTTTGACCCCTTTGTATTGCTAAAAATACTATAATTTCAACCAACTGTCAATTTTTGAAAGGGATTGTAAAAAATTTGACTTTCATTAAAAAATTATGATATCAAGGAATAAAAAATAACCGTAGTCAGGTGGCTTGAGCCTAAAAGGGGAACCCCGTGAGAGTCGGGGACGGCCACGCCGCTGTAATCGGGGACGAAACTTGCCAGATCCACTACCCGAAGCCCTGAGCGTTCGGCTGAGCTCAGGCCGAAGCCTTGTTGAAGGGTCTCAGGGTGGGAAGGGGCAAGAGGTAGGATGATCCGAGAGCCAGAAAACCTGCCTGAATACGCTTCACAGTAGGTCTTCGGTGGGGGGCCGTGAAGGGCAGCATTGAGAAAACCCGGTCTTTCCTCGGAAGATCGGGTTTTTTTATTGCTGCCTGCGGTAGGCAGGGAAGTATGAGAAATCGAATTTGGCATAGGTTTGAAACATTGAATCTGAGAATCTTCTTCTCTATCTCATTCGGAACCCATCTGGTCGCTCTCTCTATCCTCACTCTTTTATTTCCAGGCTTTAAGATCGATCGAATTCCACCTCTTCACGTCGAAGTCTCTCTTCTTCCAACTGTTATGCCGGTGGTTAGCGAAGAGAAACCTAAGTTGAAGGCTATTTCTCCACCTCCAGTAAGAAGTGAGATGAAAAAAGAAGAGGGTGAATCTCTCCTGAGCCTCCCCCAAAATATTCCTCTCGAAGAACCAAGATCAGACCCATTGGAAAATGGGAAGCCGGAGATGGGAAATAAGAAAGAAGAGAAAGCTGAAAAGGAGATTGTTACCACAGCGATGCCTCTTGTGTCATCTTCGGATGATGGGAATTGGCTCCATTTAAAGGAGACGCCCTCCGAGGGTACAAATCTCTCCGTTTCCCTAACCCCATCCTCCTCAGAACAATTGAAGGATGCCCCATTTTCCGACATTGGCCCCCATGAAGAATCCCGAAGCGTTGCTAAACTTAGCCCTCCCTTGAGTGAGAGCATGATCTTCGTTCGACCCAAGTATGCTGAGAATCCAAAACCTGTTTATCCCCAGGAGGCGAGAAGAAGAGGATATGAAGGAGAGGTCCTTTTAAGAGTGGAGGTTCTTGCGAATGGCCGGGTGGGCCGACTTGAGGTGAAAAAGTCTTCTGGCTATGAGATCCTCGATCGATCTGCCCTCACTGCAGTGAAACAATGGAAATTTATCCCTGCCAACGAAGGGAATGGAACCATCCCCTGTTGGGTGAATATTCCAATCAAGTTTCAACTTCAATGATCAGTCCGCTTGCCCATAAGATATGGAGGATAATTAGAATATCATTGCGAGGGGTCTCGAACGAAGTGAGCGAACTCTTCGGATTGCCACGCCTGCGTGCTGTAACGCATGCCTGTATGAAGCATCTCGCCAAGAACAGGCACTTCGGCATGCAGGCACGGGCTATGCCCTCGCAACGGCTTCGCCGGATTGCTTCGCAATGGCTCGCAATGACAGTACTGTCAATATCCGTTCTCCTTTGGGCAACGATCTCTTATTCTACCTCCTTGAAATTTGTAGATGAAGTGAAAAGGAAGGTGGCTATCCCCTTTCCTCCGAAGAGGATCGTCTCATTAGCGCCTAACATCACCGAGATTCTCTTTGGCCTTGGCCTCGATAAAGAGATTGTAGGTACCTCCATTCATTGTAACTTTCCGGAAAGGGCGAAGACCAGGGTTCGGGTGGGGACTTATATCAGCGTCGATTTTGAGAGGATCATCTCTCTCAAACCCGATCTCGTCATTGCCACAGGAGCTGGCAATACAAGGGATATGGTAGAACGTTTAGAAAAATTGGGTTTTCCAACCTATGTCATCTTCCCAAAGAATTTTAATGGAGTCCTCAAAAGCATTAATCATCTGGGCCAGGTCGTCGGTCGAGAAAAAGAAGCCATCGAAATCATCCAGGGGATGAGCCGGAGGAGACAACGAGTCATCGAACTCAGCCAGGGTCTTCCTCGGCCGAAGATATTCCTTCAAATCGGAGAGGCTCCCATTGTGACTGTGGGAAAGGGGAGTTTTGCAGACGATCTCATCCATCTGGCGGGTGGAGAAAATATTGCAGGAAAAGAGAAAGAGATGTATCCTCGATTGGGAATGGAAGAGATTTTGAAAAGATCTCCAGAGGTGATTCTTATCAGCTCGATGAACCCGAAAGGCGATTATCAAAGAGCGCTCCAGGAATGGTCCCGCTGGAAGGTGATCCCTGCGGTTAAAAATGGCCGCGTCCACCTTATTGACTCCGATCTGATTGATCGGCCATCCCCAAGAATTATTGATGGATTGGAGGAGATGGCACGAATATTTCATCCCGAAAGATTTAAGAAATAAATTTCTTAAAGTTCAAATGTCAAAACCTATGCCTGTCCGGCAGGCAAATGTCAAAGGAATGTCAAAGTTCAAAACCAATCAATAATCCCCCCCGAGCCTCCTTTAGCAAAAGGGGGGTGACCTTTGAACTTTGGATTTAATTTGAAATTTGGAATTTGTCATTTGACATTGATTGAAGTGCCATGAAAATCCTCACACCGAAAAAAGTCCTCACCATTTCAATTCTCCTTAGCCTCCTATTGATCTTGGTCATCCTCTTCTCCATCATGGTGGGAAGCGTGAAGGTGAAACCCCTTCGTTCGATCACCATCCTCCTCCAATCGGTTCTGGGTTTGAAGGGAGCTGGGACTGAAACAGAGAAGGCTATTATTCTCTCTCTCAGAGTTCCCAGGGCTTTATTGGCAGGTCTTGTAGGAGCTGGGCTTTCCGTCTCAGGGGCGATCTTTCAAGCACTCCTGAGAAATCCTCTGGCCGATCCTTATATCCTTGGAGTCTCAAGCGGGGCAGCAGTGGGAGCGATCATCGCTATCCTGATGGGATTGAGCACCCTTTCCGTTGGCCTCCCTTTGGCCTCCTTCATCGGAGCCCTTCTCACCATTTTCATAGTCTTCCACTTCGGTAGGCAGGATGGAAAGATCCATCCCAATACATTGCTGCTGGCCGGGGTCATCATCGGCTCTTTTCTCTCTGCCCTCATCATGTTCTTTATCTCGATCTCCCAGAAGGAGGAACTTCATACCATCATCTTCTGGTTGATGGGAGACTTCAGTCTTTCCAATTATGAAGCGATCTCAGTCATCCTCCCTTACATCTTTCTTGGCTTCCTTATTCTCTACCTCCGAGCTCGCCACTTAAATCTGATCCTTTCCGGAGAAGAGAGTGCCTTGCAAATGGGGGTGGATGTGGAGCGGCTGAAACTGATCTCCTATCTCTTGGCTTCTCTGATCACATCTGCTTCTGTGTCGGTGTGCGGTCTGATCGGCTTTGTGGGTCTGATCGTTCCCCATACGGTTCGATTAATCTTTGGACCTGATCACCGCCTCCTCCTCCCATCAGCCGCTTTGATCGGTGCTTCCTTTCTTATCGCCTCCGACACATTTGCAAGGACTCTTCTTGCGCCCACTGAGTTACCCGTGGGTGTCATCACTGCTGCCTTTGGAGGTCCCTTCTTCATCTATCTCTTAAGGACAAGAAAGGTCGTGAAGACATTATGATCGATGTCCATTCGATCTCATTCCGTTATCAAAAAGACTGGGTTCTCCAAGATATATCTTTTCAAGTCGGGAAAGGGGAGTTTATCGGAGTGATTGGTCCCAATGGCTCTGGAAAGACCACTCTCCTGAAAATTCTCTACCGCCTCCTCTCCCCTCAACAGGGGGAAGTCCTTTTTGAACTCGCTCCTTTAAATAGAATGAGTCGGATGGATATCGCCAAGAGGATTGCGGTGGTTGCTCAAGAGACCTATCCTCTCTTCCCTTTCCGAGTGATAGAGATCGTCCTGATGGGAAGGTCTCCTTATCTGGGCTACCTGATGTTCGAAAGCGGGAGAGATCTGGAAATTGCAAAAAAGGCTATGGAATGGACAGAGATCGTAAATTTTTCTGAACGACCGATTGATGAACTCTCGGGTGGAGAAAGGAAGAGGGTGTTTATCGCCAGGGCCTTAGCTCAGGAGCCGGAAGTGATTCTTCTGGACGAGCCTAGCGCCAACTTGGACATCCATCATCAAATCGAATTCTTGGATCTCATTCTCTCCCTTAATCGGGAGAGAGGCCTCACCATCGTCATGGCGACTCACGATATGAACCTTGCTTCTGAATTTTGTGATCGGCTCATCCTCCTCCTGGAAGGGAGAATCTATAAAATGGGTGCTCCCAAAGAGGTCATCACTAAGGAGATAATTGAAACCGTTTATGGATGTGAAGTATGGGTGGATCAAAATCCCGTTTCGGGAATGCCTCGGATCAGTCTATTAAGGAAGGGAATCCATGAGATTGAAACTGTGGGAAGAGATTGAACTGGCACAAAATCAGCTTCAGGAAGTCATCCTTCGGACCCCAATGCTCTATTCAGATGCCATTTCAAAGCTCACCGGCAAAGAGGTTTATCTTAAACTCGAAAACCTCCAGAAGACCGGCTCCTTCAAAATCAGAGGGGCTTACTATAAATTGTCTCAATTGAGTCCTTCAATGAGGAAGAGAGGAGTTGTGGCCGCCTCTGCTGGAAACCATGCTCAGGGAGTTGCCTTTG
>CAZFJD010000228.1:0-5746 GCA_964518775.1 uncultured Syntrophaceae bacterium | reverse complement strand
AGGAGAGGGGGGAGGGCCGCTGAGAACATTCCCCCGAGCATCGAAGAGACCATTGTGGCACGGACAATGGAATTCCCTCTTTTCTGGATTCCAGACGACGATGCAACCCAGATGTGTACAGACCAAAGAGAGGGCCTGCAGATCTCCTTCCTCCTCATGGATGAGAATTGCTGGTGATCCTCCATACTGAAAGAGGTAAGTACTCCGTGCGGGGATTTCGCTCAATGAGACCTCTACGGAAGGATGGGTTCCTTCCCCGCGGGCTAAGAAGCCAAATAGACTGTAGAGAATCCCTCCCAGCCCGAGTGAACCCAAAAAGGTGAAGACTCCCTTGAGAAGATTTCTGCGCGTCGTCAGAATTTGGTCATCGGAGTTCATGGCTTCTCTTTTTTCTCTTCTGGCCAAAAGAGAGAGGCTTCAGGTACAGAGATCTCTCGGGCACCAATATAGCGATGACAACGATTGCATGACTTCTTAGGATCGTGGCAGAGCACGCACTCCCTCTCCGTGAAATCTCGGTTATTGATCCCCTTTTTGTGTGTTGTCCTCCATCGCTCCAGAGGGGCATGGAATTCAGGACTCGTGATTCCTCGAGCCATCACAACGGCCAGAGGGCCTTCCCCTTTGATTTCTGGCTTCTGGACCTGCTGACAACCGACAACCATAAAGAGGCTGATCGCTGATAGCAAATAGCCAATCAATACTCGAATCTCTTTGTAATTTCTCATTTGTGACGGTCTCGTAAAAATTAGTAATTGTCCGGCCTTGTCACCCTCGAACAACGAAAATTTTCCGACTTTTTAGGATAAGGTTGGGGTTAAGGTTAAGAAGCCAGTTTGGGCAAAGTGGAAGGGTAAAGTCATAGAACTGAGAGCTTTAAGACCAATGACCTAACCCATGGACGAAACCGGCATCCTTACCCTTACCTTAGCCCACAAACTTCATTTTCTAGGCAATTTGTCATTTCTTATCTGAGGATAAGGGCTCTTCCTAGAAGGTCATGAACACCACCCACCTCACAGGTCACCCGATGGTGTTTCATTACCTCCGGTAAATTGGCCTTGCAAATGGCGCAGATCGTTGCCAAATAATTAGCACCCGTAGCCCGGCAGGCCTCTGCCCGAGGTTGGCCGCCCGCCATGCGAATTTCCATGATTTCATCGGCTAAGAGACCTCCTCCGGCACCGCAGCAGAAGGTTTTCTCTCGAATCGTATCTCGGTGCATCTCAACAAAATGGTTGCAGACAGCCTTGATGATATTTCGCGGAGGCTCGACATATCCCGCTGCCCGGGCCACATTACATGGATCATGATAAGTGACCAGGAACTCATCATTCGCAGATCGATCGATCTTGAAGGCCCCTTTGGAAATCAGCTCCGAGGTCAGATCGCAGATGTGAGCGGGATAGGGAATTTCCAAAAAGTCCATCGCGCCACTGAGCGTCGTCGTAAAGGCCAGACCGGCCCTCCAAGCATGCCCGCATTCACCCCAGTAGATCTTCTTTACCCTGAGCTGACGGGCTGCCTCCAGGATTCGGTTATTTGTCTTCTTGAGGTTGGTGTAGTTCAGAAAGAGTCCGAAGTTTCCTCCTTCATTGCAATAGGTGCTGGTGGTCCAAGAAATGCCAGCAGCATGAAACATTTTTGCGTAACCGATCATCGTATCGGTATTCACGAAGTTATCCGCCGAAGGGGGAATGAGAAGGACTTCGGCCCCCACTTCATCCACTGGGAACTTAATATCCACTCCCTCGGTTTCTTTGAGATCCTCTTCCAAAAAGGCACAATTATATTTCCATGCTGCTGGCCAGATACCCAGGTTGTTTCCGGCATCGTAGACTTTGGCCACTACCTCCGTGACATATTTTGTCGCAACACCTGCAGCGGCCATGATCTCCCTCGCAGCCATCGTGATCTCAGCTGTATCGATTCCATAAGGACAGAAGATGGAGCAGCGGCGGCACTCACTGCACTGATAAAAATAGGTGAACCATTCCTGAAGGACCGCTTCATTCAATTCCTCGGCCTCGTTAGTCCGTCCCCAAAGTTTCCCTCCCAGGGTGAAGTATCTTTTATAAACCTTTCGGAGGAGGTCAGCCCGGGCCACAGGCATATTCTTTGGGTCTCCGGTACCGAGAAAAAACTGACACTTGTCAGCACAAGCCCCGCACTTGACACAGATATCTAAGAAGAGTCTGACCGATCGATAGTTGTCTAACACTTCGGCCATTTTTTTCAGCATCACGTCTTTCCAGTTCTCCAACCGCTCCGCGGGCAGGTCTATTTTCACCATATCCTTTGCTTTTGCCGGATGGCAGTGCTGGTGCCCCGAAGCCCCGATTCTAATTTCAGGGACGGGGACTGGTGTTCTCATCTTTCTCCCCCTCCCGCCATACCTGATAAAGTCTGGGCATACTTTTCAGGGGTTGAGAGATTTTCCGGGTTGTAAGCAACGGGGTAGTCCCAAGGGTTGACGAAACGTTCCTCAAATTTCGCCCGTTGATAACGAGTTGGACTTAAGAGAAGACCCCCTGCATGCAGGAGCTTGCTAAAAGGAAAGTAGGTCAACAAAATCATCACTGAGATAAGGTGCAATGCAAAAAGCCAGTGGAAGTTATAAATCTTAGGCTGGAAATGGATCAGACTGATCATCAGGGCCTTGACATCGATGACGTACGTCCTGAAGAAGACCTGCAATAGGATGCCGCTGACGGTAATAACCAGAAGGAGGAAGAGGGCGACGTAATCTCCGAGAATGGAGATATAGAGAACCCGGTCGAGGATCAAGCGGCGGATGAGGAGAAAGGTTAGGAACAAGGGGATAAAGTAGCCCGCGTACAATCCCAATGTTTGGATTTCCTCAACCCATCCGGGAACAGGAAGGAGAAAGTATCGCAGATGCCTGACGAGGACAAGCCACAGGGAAAGGTGAAAGAGGAATCCGGCTGCCCAGAGGAGTTTGTCCGCCTTGAAAAGATTCGGAAACCAGAGCAGATCTCCGACCAACCGCCAGATCACACCATATCGGGTCTTGGGAGCAGGGGTGGTTACGATCCTTAGGGGGGCGGGCGTTCTGGCCCATAGCCAGAACCTCAATCCCATGCCCACAAGGAAAATTCCCAAACATAAGTACGGCAGTAAGATGAAGATGAGAATCGAGATCATCATACTGTTATTCCTAACCGTTTATAGATTCCCGGGAGTCTCCTTTCTGCCTCTGCCTTGATATCAGAGTAAAGGTGGTTGCCATGAGAATCCATGGCTACGATCAAGGGGCCGAAGTCCTTGACCCTAAATTGGTAGAGGGCTTCGGGATGGATATCCTCCCAGTAAACCTTCTCCACCTCGACGATCTGATTTGTCTCAAGGGCAGCCGCTCCACCGACGATCGCTAAGTAACACCCTCCGAACCTCTTCATGGCCTCAAGGCTTGCCTGGTATTGACCGCCCTTTCCGATGATGGCACGCACCCCATACTTTTCCATGAGGCCGGGGGTGAAGCGATCCATGCGGCCGCTGGTAGTCGTTCCGACACAGATCTTCTCCCATCGATCTCCCACTTTCTTCAGACTCGGAGCCGTGTGAATACAGGCTGCACCCTGAAGGGACACTGGCGGATCCATCTTGTGATCGAAAATGCGGATCTGAGTGAGATCGCGAATACCGAAAATTGTTCCATTCAGGATCACCGTGTCACGGACATGGAGCTTCCTTACCGTCTCTTCTTTCAACGGTGTTGTGATTGTGTATGTTGCCATCTTCTTCTCCTATTTATAGTAGATTTTTTTTGCTTACTGCTTTCTGTCTACTGTTTACTGCCTACCGCCTTCTGAATTAAAATCCATACTCTACCCGCCCATCCGAATAGATCTTGGCTCTGGCCCGTCGGGCAGGCCAGCACTGGGTGTTTACAGCTACAGGGTTCTGGGTGATATGAGTGTGAGCCCATTCAATGTGAACAGCAAGGGTTGTGATGTCGCCACCCAGGCCCATGGGCCCGATGCCCAGGGAATTGATCGCCTCGCAGAGATCATCTTCTAATTTGGCAAAAAAGGGATCGTGGTTATGAGAGCCAACAGGCCGGGCAATAGCTTCTTTGGCCAGTTTGGTGACGAGGTCAGCTGTACCTCCAATCCCAACTCCGATGACTCCAGGAGGGCAAGGATTGGAGCCCGATTGCAAAACGGTATCAATCACAAACTTCTTCACTGCAGCCACCCCATCTGCTGGTATAAACATCTTCATAGCGCTCATATTCTCGGAGCCAGACCCTTTTGGAATCATGAGGATATCTAAATAGTCGTTCTCCCCAATGAAATCCCAGTAAATGACAGGAAGTCCCTCTCCCACACCTGTCTGGGGATTGACCCGGGTAACTGGATGTGTAGAACTTCCTCGGAAGGGGTGCTCAAGAGTAGCCCTTTTTGCACCCTCCTTTAAAGCTGCGGCTATGCGTGCTCCATCCATCGGAAACTTGCTCCCAATCTTCACCATGTAAATGGGCAATCCAGTATCCTGGCAGATCAGGACATTGTCTCTATCGGCTATCTCCACATTTCGCAGGATGGTTTTGAAGGTCTCTTTTGCGGTTGGGTGCGTCTCACGTTCGTAAGCATTTTTCAGGGCGATGCGGACATCCGGTGGTAAAATCTTTAGGGCTCGAATGTAAAGCTCTTTGGCTGTTTCTTCAATGATTTGGTAATCAAAGGGCTCCATACTCTTTTCTCCTTCATCCTGGGCAAGGCCTTTTCGCTGCCACTCAGGAACAGTTTGATGTTTTGCATGACTCCGTCCCGCACATGCCGGATGTGCAGCCTCATCCTCTGTTCAGACTCCACTGGGTTCCTCTTGCGGAGGGCTTCAATGAGGAGTCGATGGTCCTCCAAAGACGTCTTCATTCGGTCGGAAAGTCCCATGGTGGTTAGACGGAAGATGCGAATATGGTCGTAAAGGGTTGAGATCAGGTTGATCAGGCGTTGGGCATCGGAGAGCATGACAATCGTCTGATGAAACTTGAAATCCTCCTTGGCATATCGCTTGATATCTTTTTCGCCGAAAGGCTCACGAAAGCCTTGAATGCAGGAAGTCAGCTTGGCGAGGTGGTTCTCATGTATCTTTTGGGCAGCCAAATAGGCCGCAAGGCCTTCCAGATTCTCACGGATGAGGAAGAGCTCAAAGATGTCTTTCTCGGAAAACTGGACAACGAAAGCGCCCCGCTGAGGGAGAATTTCTATCAGGCCTTCTTTCTCTAAGCGGTTGATTGCCTCGCGAACAGGTGTTCGGCTGATGCCAAGGGCTCCAGCTAATTCGCCTTCGTTCAATTTCCCTCCTAAAGGAACCTGGTGTTCCAGGATAATGTTTTTGAGTTCCCTGTAGGCCTGGTTCACTAAGGAGAGGTTGGAGACTTTGATCTTTTGCATCTGAAGGATTCGGGGCCAACGCCCCGTTTCTGAGAGAGAATCTCAGAAGCATCGGTTAGGGTCAACCCTGAGCCCTCGGCCTGAGACTTCGGCGAGCTCAGTCGGGTCGCTCGGGCCGAAGGCAAGCCCCAGCATTTATGACGGGGAGTCGAAGGGTTGACTTTTTTTAATTTTTGTATAATTTATAAATTATACATTTCTGTTTGTCAATCATTTTTTGCTATTATTTTTGTAATTTGATATACAAGTTAGAAAGATCAACACTTTTAGGGGTAGAACTCGTTATGTATAGACGGGCAGTAAAGATCGCTCAAGCAAGAATAGGG
>CAZFJD010000227.1:2698-5770 GCA_964518775.1 uncultured Syntrophaceae bacterium | reverse complement strand
TAGTCATTGACTGTCACGATATGGACGCCTTCCCCTTTGAGGGCATTCAAATAGGCTGGAAGGGTGGCCACCAAGGTCTTTCCTTCACCCGTGGCCATCTCTGCGATCTTACCTTCATGGAGGACAATGCCTCCGATCAATTGGACGTCGAAGTGGCGTTCGCCAAGGGTCCTCCTGGCTGCCTCACGAACGACAGCGAAGGCCTCAGGAAGGATCTCTTCGAGTGACTCCCCCCGAACAATCCGCTCTTTGAACTCCGAGGTCTTTGACCGGAGTTGATCATCGCTCAAGGGAACGACATCTGGCTCCAGCTGGTTGATGCGCTGGACCATGGGGCGGATCCTTTTTAACTCCCTCTCGTTCTTGCTCCCCACGATCTTTTTGATCAATGATCCGATCATGCATTTCTACTCCGAAGACATCTTAGAAATTATATAATGGATAAGAAACTGTTTCAACCAACAAAAAAGCCCGATGACCATCTCCTTCATCGGGCTTCTCTTCGATGCTTACGACCACACACAGGATCAGTTTAGAATATATCTCATCGGGTTGACCGGAATACCGTTGAGCTTAATCTCGTAATGGAGATGCGGACCCGTTGTTCTTCCGCTCATCCCGATCTCGGCCACTTTATCGCCCCGTTTCACCTTCTGCCCCACTCTTGCCACCACCTTGTTGAGGTGGCTGTAACGGGTAGTCATCCCAAATCCGTGAGAGATGACCAACATCTTTCCGTGAACCCAATCATTTCCAGTGACCGAAATGATCCCATCTGCTGGAGCGGTCACCGGTGTTCCCACACGATTCGAAATATCAATCCCTTCGTGCATCTGGGTTAACCCTGTAAAAGGGTTCGTCCGGAAACCAAAGGCCGAAGTGACCCAGCCCATGGCTGGCCAGATGGAAGGGGTGTGGGATAACATCTCTTTCTTGTACTGCAAAAGTTTTTCTAGTTCAGAAAGGCTCTCTTCTCGGGACATTGCTTCGGACTGGAGACGCTCGACATCGGTCCTCATCTGTTGAATCAATCCCTGCTCATCTTTCTCCCTTTTCATTTTCTCTCGAATATCGGAAGGCGATGGTCCACCCACACCTACCAAGGTCGTGGCTTCTTGCCCCTTCTCAAGGTTGGCAATAATCCGAATCCGTTTATCGAAATCTTTTAATTTAGAGAGCTGTCT
Organism: uncultured Syntrophaceae bacterium; assembly: GCA_964518775.1. Taxonomy (GTDB): domain Bacteria; phylum Desulfobacterota; class BSN033; order BSN033; family UBA1163; genus JACAEX01. Next base: position 4,586 of record CAZFJD010000227.1, on the reverse strand, counting down.
TTCCAGGTCCTCAATCCGTGCTGAGAAGAATTGAATCTGAGATTTCTGCGTTTCACTCTCCTGCCGTAATCGGTTCAGTTCAAAGGTTTTCTTTCTGAGTTGAATATAATCGCAGAAGAAAAAAGTAGTGGACAGAAGGGCAAAGCTAAGGAGATAAAATAGAATTTTGAAGGTCTTCTTGCGTATCCTCAGGTGTCGGGTCTTGGAAGTTTTTTGGCCAAAGATAAGAATATTGAAATATTCCTTATCCAAGATGACCTCCTTGTCTCACCTCGATACGAATCGTATCGTCCCCCAGTGCCAAAACCTTAGATATCAAAGTAAGGCTTTGCTTGTCAAGTTTTTTTTGGCAGCAATATTCATACCAAGAACCTGTTGTTTTTAGCGTGAAATCTATAAGAGATATAAGAGATTGAATATTTTTGAAAAAAACGAATACATAAGAATCTGCAAACATTCGCAAGACCCAAAAAATCTGCCATTTTTGTCAAAAATTTCCATGCTTCTTGGACAAATTTTGACTCCCCGGGCTTCACTTGACTCGTTAACTTCCGCTTATCTCTAACCCTTCGACCAGAAGGCTTGGAGACCCTGTTCTTCCAAAAAATCTGAGATCCGTTCCTATTCCAATCACCTTCTGAAAAAGTTGGAAAAGATTCCCAGCCACTGCGATCGATTTGACCGGGTTCCCCTTTTCTCCCTTTTCGATCCAGTCGCCTGAGCAGCCCAAAGAAAAGTCACCTGAGATTGGATCCACCGTATGAAGACCCATCACTTCTTCGATCACCACTCCTTGGTGAAGATCCCTCATGAGTTGGAAAAACGAATGCCCCCCGGGTTCGATAAAAAAGTTTGAAATCCCCATGCCGGGAGGCAATGTGAGGCTCGATCGGCGGCTATTCCCTGTCGATTCGGTCCGAAACCCTGAGGAGGACATATTCTCTCTATTGGCCCAATATCTATCGTACAAATAGCCGGATACCTGCCCTCGAATCACCAAGACCTTCCGTTGGCTAGGCATCCCCTCAGCATCGATGGGACACGTTGAAATCCCCCTTGGGTGGAGGCCATCGTCCACAATGGATAGCAGAGGGGAGAAAAATCTTTCTCCTTTTTTACCCTTCAAGAGCGATTTCCCCTTCTGGACCTGCTCAGCCAAAAAGGAGACCGCTAAGAGAGACAAAAATTCTGAAGCGACTTGATTTCGAAGAAGAACCGGATAAACTCCTGAGCCAATCCTCCTCCCGCCCAACCTTTCCAATGCCTTCTTTCCAGCGCTATGGCCAACCTTCACCACATCAAGATCTTTGGGAAAATGGCTGAAATCGAAATCCCATCCCACCTCCGATTCTCCTGACTCCTCGGCGATTGCGGTCACGCTGGTGGAAGCAAGGGTCGAGGCATAGGACCACCGGAGCCCATTGGAATTGATCAATGTGATTCGGGAGATAACCTCGTCATAAGAAGCCTTTCTCACCTTCTTAATTCTTTCGGGGTCAACCGATCGCGCTGCTTCCTCCAATAGTAGCGCTTTTTCGATCTTTGCCTTTTCCGAAACAGCCTCCATCGTTTCGTCGAAAATGGGAGGATGCCAAGGGGGGGCGTTAAGAGCCGGTGCAAAGTCGAAGCAGGGGTCTGCGGAGGTAGCCTCGGCACTGTGGATCGCATCATCGACGATACGTTCCAAGTTCTCTGAGACATCCCCTCCCGAAGAGGTGGTGTAGGAAAAACCCATCCGTTGCCGATTTAAAATACGGAAGGCCATCCCCCAAGACTGAGAGGCATGAAAGGTATCTACCTTTGTCTCCTTCGATTCTACATTGAAATGGGAAGATTGGTCGAGGTAGATTTCATATCCATCCACAGGCTTCTTTCTGAGAATCGCCAG
>CAZFJD010000227.1:0-2598 GCA_964518775.1 uncultured Syntrophaceae bacterium | reverse complement strand
TCACCAACGGATCAGGCTGCTTGCCCATGTGAGCCCGCCACCGAACCCGGTGAGGATGATGAGATCGCCTTTCTTGATCGATCCGTTTCGAACCGCCTCATCCAGAGCGATCGGAATCGTGGCCGAAGAGATGTTCCCGTACTTCTCAATGGTGAGATAAACCTTTTCAAAAGGGACATCGAGCCGTTTGGCCATCTGCTGAAGGATGCGGAGATTGGCCTGATGGGGGATGATCCATTTCACATCGGCCAGAGAGACACCATTGAATGAAGCGGCTTCCTCCGCAGCCTCTGCAAATCGTTTGACTGCGACCCGAACCGATTCGCTGGCCTTGATCATCCTCAAGGTATGGAGTTTCTTATCAACACTCTCATAGCTGATGGGAGTGGTCTTCGATCCCCCTCCGGGAAGAAGGAGATTTTCACCGTTTGCCCCATCCGTGTGAATATGGACAGAAAGGATTTCAGGGATCTCCTTCCCTTGATGCCTGAGAGGATCATTGCCCGAAGTGGTATCAAAGGCTCCAAGAATCGCTACCCCAGCCCCGTCCCCCCAGAGGATGCAGCTTTCCCGATCCGTCCAGTCAAGGGTCCGGCTCATGATCTCCACGGAAGCCACCAAAGCCGTTTTGAACGTTCCAGCCTTAAGATACTGCTCAGCCACAGAGAGGCCGAAGACAAATCCGCAACAGGCTGCTGTCACATCAAAGGAGACTGCTCTTTCGGCACCTAATTTCGCTTCCAACCAGTTGGCTCCGGCAGGACAGGCAGTGTCAGGGGTCATCGTGGTCATCACGATGAGATCCAACGCCTCTACGGAGATCCCTGCCATCTCCATCGCCCGCAAGGAAGCCTCTTTCGCAAGATCTGACGCATTGATATTGGGTGCCGCAATCCTCCGCTCCTTAATCCCCGTTCTCTTATAGATCCACTCATCGTTGGTATTTAAGATCTTCTCCAGATCAAAATTGGAAAGGATCCTTTCCGGAAGAAACGACCCTGTCCCCAATATTCCGATCCTCTTGTTGCCCATCCATGAACTCCTTCAGAAAAATTCAAAATCCCCCTCTCCGTCCAAAGCCCGACTATGGCGCCGGGCGGTTGGAGGGATTAGGATGAGACCATTGAAGGTGAAAGGGAAGGTACAGGAACCTAAGATCGGCCCTCTTCCCATCGCTCTTATACAGAAACAGACCTTTGAGAAGAGAGACCGTCTTTTGCTCTTTCTCCCTTTTCATCCGGATCAGGTGAGCGATCTCCCATGAGTCCATCTCCTCCTTTTTCACCCTCTTATAAAACCCCCACAAGAGATTCGTCGAAGTCCCGCTTCTTGGATCTTTCTCCCAGCGGAATATTCGAAAGAGTGGAAATAAATTCCTTTCAAAGCCCTCCTCTTTGAACGGTAAGAGATAGAAAAAGGAGAGCCTCTCATGACCGACTTCATCTTTCTCGTAATCAAGAAAAGGCCAGATGCGGAGGGAGTGCTCTCTCCCCACCCCTTTGTTGTCTTCCCCTGTTCGGATTCGACTGAGAAGAAGGATTCGAGTTGTCATTTCCTGAACATCGCCGATTCGATCTTGTTCAAACTGATAGAGAGGATAGAGAACAAAGACCCTCCTCATCTCCGCCTCTCTTACTTTATAACCATAAAAGGGGAAAATTCTCATTCCCCTCAAGTTTTCTCCCTTCGATGATTGAAAGATCGGCCAAGGAAGGTCCCACTGTTCAAAACCGGTGGGCCGATCGATGGTGTGGGAAAAGAATGGCCAGAGAAAGGTCTTGCTCTCGAAGCGCTTGGACTCTTTTGCAATATAGAGCGGAAAAATCATCCTTTCCTCAACAGGATTCTCCGTATCCATTCCCTTTCTCTGGTGGATGAAGATCGGCCATAGAAAGAATTCATTATAGGAAACCCCGACCTCCTCTTTTTGGCCATAAATGGGCCAAAATCGATAACCTCTTTTCTTCTCCCCCTCCGTAACTGAAAAAAAAGGCCAAAGCAAATTTTCCGTATGAACTCCCTCGGAGATCGATTTTGAATAGAGGGGCCAAACATAGAATCGGATTTCATCTTTACCGTACCTATCGAATAAAGTGCCAAAAAGGGGAAAGAGGCCGACATAGTCTCTTCCTTCTCTTGTCTCTCCGACAAAGAAAGGGAAAAATTGAAAATCCCATTTCTTCTTTCCGTCGAACTCCTCCTTATATAGAGCCAGGGGAGCTAAGTACCCCCTTCTCTCACCCTCTTTGACCTGATATTTTCCAAATGGATAAAGGAATTCCAACCTTTCGAGGGACTTTCTCTCATCTCTTGTCCGGTATAGAAGAGGACGAATTCCCCACTCCTCCTGGCGATGCTCTTTTCTCCAAAAAAAGAGCGGGCCCAATCCACTGATCTCCTCTATCCCTTCCGTCGGATCAGAGGTGTACTGAAAGAGCGGCCAAAAATTGATCGTGGTCGGTCCAACCTCTGCCATAGAATGGAAAGGGACTAGGGACAAGAATATGAAAATGGCCAATAGAAAGAATATCTTTTGAATCGCCATAGTTACTGCCCCTTCACCTTTACCCCTGCCTGCCCTGCCTGCCGGCAGGCAGG
>CAZFJD010000226.1:513-5789 GCA_964518775.1 uncultured Syntrophaceae bacterium | reverse complement strand
CGAAACTCTGCCAGGCCGCATAAAGTGTAAAACATTTTCTGCTCCCCTTAGTAACCTTTGAGACCGAGTTTCTTCAACGCTATACCCATGCGGTCAAACTCTTTAATCACCATTGCTTTAAAGGACTCTGAATCCCTGTGGATAGGTATCAACCCCCATGGACCCGAGAATTCTTTAAAAGATGGATCATCATAGGCTTTCTTAAAAGCATCATGAAGCTTCTTGACAATACGCGGGTCAATACCCGCAGGACCGATAATGCCCACAAAGGTAGTGAAATCTATTTTGTAACCCAATTCAGAGAAGGTAGGAACATCTGGCATTGTCTCGACTCTCTTTCCGGTCAAAACTGCCAGGGCCCGAACTTTTCCTGTCGGGATATGAGGAAGCAGTGGAACCCCGAAGGAGCCATCGACATGACCTCCTAAGTGCTTCGCAACCATCTCCGCATCTCCTTGTACGGGTAGATGCTTCAGTTGCACGTTCTCAGCCAAAATCACCTGTTCCATGAAGATGTGTGGACCACCTAAAGGGCCTGGAGTGCAGTAAGTCAGCTTCCCCGGGTTCTTTCGGGCATCCTCTATAAACTCCTTGAAAGTCTTCCAAGGCGAGTCCACCAGAACACAAAAAGTATAAAGGTATTCGCAATACTGCATGATGAAGGTAAAATTTTTTTGGGTATCGAAAGGAACTGAGCGTACATGAGGAGTGATGACCGCGCAGCTCTGCGATACATGTCCGATTGTATAGCCATCGGCGTCAGCTTTTGATATAGCATAAGTACCTATGACGCCACCTCCTCCGGGCTTGTTTACAACTAAGATCGGCTGCCCCAATACCTTGCTTGCGAAATCGGCTAATTTTCTGGAAGACAGATCACCACTTCCCCCGGGTGGCCATGGCACAATATATGTAATTGGGTTTGTTGGGAATTTAGTTGGATCCTCAGCGCCAAAACACAGATTAACAAACATGACGAACAGAATCATTAACCAAGGGAAAACTCTACAACTAATTTTTTTTTGCTCTTCCATTTCTTTTCCTCCTTTCCCAGGGTTATTTTAAACTTAACCTAAAAAGGTGGAATTATGCTATGTTTGATAATCGTCCTTTTTTCTACTCTCAATTCCCTTTACTTCACTACTTTATTATTTCTTTAAACTTTGAAATTGGGCGACGGCGTTTAAGTAACCTTAGAAAAATAGGTGAAACAACCACGATAAAGGCTACTCCTAATAAGGCCGCGGAAATCGGATGAGTAATAAAAACCATTGGGTTCCCATTGGAGAGGACCAGACTTTGACGAATTGATTTTTCGAAGATCCCTCCAATAACAAAAGCTAACATGAGTGGAGCGGCTTCATAGTCAAATTTTCTTAACAGATAACCCACCACTCCAAAAATAAACATAATAATGACGTCCGCTGGATTATAATTGAGGCTGTATGCTCCTATGACGCAGATCATCACGATGAGAGGAGAAAGCATGGCGTAAGGGGCCTCCATAATTTTGACAAAAAATTTAATCAAAGGGACATTCAAAATGACGAGAATAACATTTCCAACGTACATGCTGGTTATAAGTCCCCAGAATATATCGGAATGCTTCGCCATGATAAAAGGTCCTGGAGTAACTCCATGGAGCATGAATGCTCCCATTAAAAGGGCCATTACGACATTCGATGGGATACCTAACGTCAGAAGTGGGATAAAGGCTCCACTCACCGCGGCGTTGTTAGCAGATTCGGGGCTCGCGACCCCTTCGATCGCTCCTTTCCCAAATTTTTCAGGATTGTGAGAGATCCTCTTTTCCACGGCATAGGCAGCAAATGAGGCAATCATCGCTCCCCCACCTGGTAGGATTCCAAGGAGGAAACCAATGACACTTCCCCTGCTAATAGGTTTTATGCTAATTTTCCAATCATATAGATTAGGTAGGAGTTGCCTGAGTTTGCTGGGACATTTTACGGCGTCGCGGGAGGATCTTGCTTTGGCACTTTCTGCCATGTAAAGTATTTCACCGATTCCAAATAAACCCATCGCCAAGACGGCAACGTTAATCCCTTCCATTAACGACTGAGAACCAAAAGTAAACCTTTCAAAGGCGGTTAAAGGATCCATGCCGATCGTACCCAGTGCCAGACCTAATGCCCCCATAAGGATCGCCTTTGTAATGGAACCGCTCCCAAGAAAGATCACCAATGTTAATCCTAAAACCATCAGAGAAGTATATTCCGTAGGGCCAAACATAAGGGCGAGATTGGAAAGAGGGGGAGCTAAAAGGCTTAATGCGATAGTTCCAAGGGTGCCTGCAATAAATGATCCAAACGCTGCGATCCCTAAAGCTTTTCCTGCTCTTCCTTTCAGGGCCATTTGGTAACCATCGAAGATTGTCACAACAGCCGATGCTTCACCCGGGATCTTAAAAAGTACAGAGGTAATAGTACCCCCATACTGGGCGCCATAGTAGATTCCAGAAAGCATAATGATCGCCGATGTTACATTGAGTTTATAAGTCAAAGTGAGGAGCATGGCAATGGTCGCTGTAGGACCCAATCCTGGAAGCACACCTATAACCTGTCCCAACACACACCCGATGAAACAAATGATCACGTTGTGGAAAGAAAGTGAAATTTCGAATCCCATTATCAGATTTTCTATCATTTATGGATCCTTCGTAAGCGTTATTGTTGATCTATTCAAAAGGCTTTTATCACCACTTTATTAAGCCTCTGGGTAAAAGGACTCCCAAAAAATATACAAACAATAAATAACTTATAACTATTGATGTTAATCCCACTAAGATTGTCATCTTCCAGTTTTGTCGCTCAACGTATTTCAGGACCAAAATAAGGAATAGTGCTGAAGTGATCAAAAAGCCAACTCCTTCTATCAGGAGCCCGTAGAGGATCATCAATATTATATAGGAGGACAGTTTGAAGACGCTAACTTCTTCCTTTTCCTGTTTTTCTAATATATTTTCTTTCCTCTGTGTTCTTCTTAAACTTAATGACTTGGTGACAATGATCAAACTCGACCAGATAATGATGACCGCAATGAGAAGAGGGAAAAAACCCTCATAGGGTCCGAACCGACTCCAAATTGAAAGCCGCGTGGATTTGAAGGCTAAAAAAAATCCAAAGAAAAAAAAGAAAAGCCCGCTTAAAAAATCCTTCCAGCTTTTTACAAACATCGCTCGAGATTCTCAAATGAACCCATTTATTACCTAGCAAGGTTAAGTTTCTTTATTACTTCTCCTAAGCGGTCATAATCTTTAATCACCATTGATTTAAAAGATTCTGGATCCCGGTATAGAGGTCTCATCCCCAATGAGGCCAAAAGTTCCTTAAAAGAAGGATCCTCATAGGCTTTCTTGAAAGCATTGCTGAGTTTATTGAGAACACGTGGATCGAGGTCAGCTGGGGCACAAACCCCTGAGAAGTTAGAGTACTCAATTTTGTAACCTAGTTCAGAGAAGGTAGGGGCATCTGGAATGACCTCGAATCTCCTTTCGCTCATCACCGCTAAGCCGCGGACCTTCCCTGTCGGAATGTGAGGGACCAAGGGTGCTCCCAACGAACCATCGACACGGCCTCCCAAGTGCTGCGTAACCATCTCCGCATCTCCTTGTGTGGGGAGATGGGTCAGTTTCACGTTTTCTGCTAAAGCCACCTGTTCCATAAAGATGTGACAGACGCTTAAAGGGCCTGGGGTACCGAAGGTCACCTTCTCAGGGTGCTTCCGAGCGTGCTCTATAAACTCCTTAAAAGTCTTCCAAGGAGAATCTGACAGAACACAAAAAGTGTATAAAAATTCGGCATACTGCATGAGGAATGTAAAATCCTTTTTGGTATTATAAGGAACTGAGCGTAAATGAGGAATGAGGACGGTAGGACTATGCGTTATGTGTCCAATGGTATAGCCATCGGGGTCAGCCTTTGCTATCGCACTAATCCCTATTACGCCTGCACCTCCACCCTTGTTCACAATCAAGATCGGTTGACCCAATACCTTGCTAGCCAAATCACAAATTTTTCGGGATGAGAGGTCACCAGTCCCTCCGGGGGGCCATGGGACAATCATCGTAATTGGTTTAGAAGGATATTTGGTTGGGTCCTCAGCACCAAAACAAGGATGAACAAGTACAACGAGCAGAATCAATAACCAAGAGAAACCTCTCAAAAGGACATTAAATCTTCTTCTTTTCTTTTCCATCTCTACTCTCCTTTAAGGTTTTTCAAATCTAACCTTGGTCATCTAATTTCAACTTTTTTCCCCAAACTTTCTCGAAGACTCGGCAGAAATTACCTCCAAGTATTTTCTGTATCTGTGCACTGCTAAAGCCACGCTTGATAAGACGATCAACCAGATTTTCCCACTCATCATAATAACCAAAACCCTCCACATTATATTGGTCGACAGGGTATGAGGCAAAAAAACCGGGCAATGTTCTATCATATTCTACTCTCAACATTAAATCTGTTTGCGTGGGAATCCTCCTCCATCGATCAACGCCAATTCCTACGTGATCCTCACCTACTAAATTCATTATGTGTTCTACATGGTCAATAAAATCATTAACTGTTGGGCGGGAAGTTTTACCCTTCTTTCTACAAAATACTGAAAGCGGACAGACTCCCATCACCCCACCCTTGGCAGCTACCGCACGGATTTGCTCATCCGTAAAATTTCTGGGGGAGTCACTCACTTCACGAGCACTGCCATGAGAGATGATCACAGGATCCTTGGAGATTTCAATTGCATCGAGACTCGTTCTGTATCCAACATGAGCAACATCTACAATAATACCCAACCGGTTCATCTCAAAAATTGCTTGCTGACCAAACCGGGTGAGTCCCGTATCATGGGGATCATACGCCCCACACCCCACATTATTCTGTTGATTATAAGTAAGCTGAATAATCCTTAAACCCAACTTATGCAATATGCTTAGGTACCGCAAGTCATGTTCTATTGGATCAGCCCCCTGCATGCTTAGGATGATGCCTAATTTATTTTCCTTTTTTGCTTTCAATATGTCTACATACCGTTCAATGATTAAGACCTTGCCTCGAAATGCTTCTTCGAACAAGTAAGCCTGATATATCTGTCTGATATACGTCACAAAATCATTTTTATAATAGTCAATCGTTAGAGGTACATTGAGAACGGTCACGCCACCATCAAGAAATAAATCAATCACATCTTTTTTCCCTTCAGTCGGAGGTGGATCATAAAGTAAAGCGTTAAACAAACCATCCACCACAATACTCTTT
>CAZFJD010000226.1:0-503 GCA_964518775.1 uncultured Syntrophaceae bacterium | reverse complement strand
CTTTTGTTGTAAACAGCGCGCTGGTGCCAGAATCTGATTTTATTTCAAAAGATCTTCCTTCAAAAAGATCATGGGTTTTCGAATTGTTTGTCTCTATAGGCAAAAGCAGCTTTAGCCCCCTTTTCCCTTAGTATTTTGTTAAACTCTTTTATCTCGTCAGGCTCATAGATCCCTGCCATAATGGCTACTTCAAAGTCAAAATCCACATTATTTCTTAATCCCTGAAATTCATAAGCCTTGTTAATCATTCTTTTAGTCAACCTTAAACCAAAAGCAGGGACTTTTGCCAATGTTCTTGCTAGATTTTCGGCCTCTTCGTCCAATTTTTCACGCGGTACGACTTGGGTTACTAACCCTATGCGCTCGGCCTCTGGTGCTTTTAAGGATTCACCTGTCATGAGAAATTTCTTGGCCTTTTTCATCCCAAGCACCCATGGTTCAATCAAAAACTGAGAAACTTCTGAAAATTGGACTTCCGATTCAGCGAAAATTGCATCTTCGGA
>CAZFJD010000225.1:0-5816 GCA_964518775.1 uncultured Syntrophaceae bacterium | reverse complement strand
AGAGGAAGAATTCGATATGGTGGTATTATCCGTTGGATTGAACCCTCCTGCTGATTATGAGGATCTGGCAGATAAGTTCGGCATCGAACTCAATGCTCACGAATTCTGTAAAACCAATCCTTTTAATCCTACGAAGACTTCTCGCCCGGGAATTTTTGTAAGTGGAGCCTTCCAGGGTCCCATGGATATCCCTGAGTCGGTTTTTACTGCCAGCGGGGCTGGTTCCCAATGTGGTGAACTCCTCGACTACAGGCGGGGGAAACTGACCATAGAAAGGGTATACCCGCCAGAAAAGGATGTTTCCGAAGAGGAGCCAAGGGTGGGTGTCTTTGTGTGTCATTGTGGAGCTAATATCGGAAGGGTTGTGGGTGTTCCTTCCACGGTTGAGTATGCCTTATCCCTACCCAATGTTGTCTACGCTCAGGAACAGCTGTTTTCATGTGCTGCTAATTGTGCCAAAGAAATAACAGACATGATAAAGGAAAAAGGGCTCAATCGAGTGGTGGTTGCCGCCTGTACCCCCAAGACCCATGAGCCGACATTCCGGGACACCCTTCGGGAGGCGGGAATTAATCAATATTACTTCGACATGGCCAATATTAGAGAACATTGCTCCTGGGTTCATTCTAAAGAAAAGGAAGAAGCCACACGCAAGGCAAAGGATATCATCCGGATGTCGGTAGCACGAGCTTACCATTTGAAGCCATTACAGGAATTTGATCTGCCCGTAAACAAGACGGCGCTCGTGGTTGGTGGAGGTATAGCTGGCATGACTTGTGCTCTCTCCATAGCTAACCAGGGACATGAGGTTTTTCTGGTGGAAAAGGAATCAGAACTGGGGGGGATGGCACGTAGGCTACATTATACCCTGGAAGGACTGGATGTTCAGGCATATTTGCGTGATCTGATACGTAAAGTTCATCAGCATCCCTCAATACATGTCTATACGGATGCGACAATCACAGAGGCTACTGGTTATGTAGGAAATTTCGTAACCAAGGTGAAGTCTGAAAGAGGGGTTACAGAGATAAAACATGGCATATCCGTCATCGCTGTGGGTGCTGATGTCTATAAACCGACCGAATACCTTCATGGAGAAGATGAGAGGGTGATGACCCACCTCGATTTGGAGGAGAGACTCGCCAAAGGAGATGAGAAGGTCATTAACGCAGAAAGTCTCGTGATGATCCAATGCGTAGGCTGCAGAAATGAAGACAGAAATTACTGCAGCCGGATATGTTGTAGCGAGTCTATAAAGAACGCATTGAAACTAAAAGAGATAAACCCCAAGATGGATATCTACATTCTCTTTCGGGATATGAGAACTTATGGGTTTAGTGAGGATTATTACAGGGAAGCGGCAGATAAAGAGGTAAAGTTTATCCGCTATGAACCGCAAGATAAACCTCAGGTGGAAGCGGGTGAGTCGGAGGAGGGTCGGCCCGTTCTAAAGGTTACCGTCACGGATTATATTTTAGGGAACAAGCTTGAAATAGATGCCGATATCATTGCTTTGGCTGCTGCCATTATTCCCTCCCAAGGAAGCAAGGAAGTATCCCAATTATTCAAGGTACCTTTGGGACCGGATGGTTTTTTCAAAGAAGCCCATGTCAAGTTAAGACCTGTTGAGTTTGGTGCAGACGGTGTTTATCTCTGTGGAATGGCTCACTATCCTAAGCATATAACAGAAGCGATTAACCAGGCTTATGGATCTGCAAGCCGGGTCTTAACGCTTCTCTCACATGATACAGTCATCGCCTCCGGCTCTGTTTGCGAGGTGGATGAGAAGAAGTGTATGGGGTGTGGGGCATGTCACTCAGCCTGTACGTATGGTGCCATAGAGCTTCGAGAGACACGACAGGGCAAAAAGGCTGTCGTGAATCCTGTTCTCTGTAAAGGAGATGGTCTCTGTAACGCAAAGTGTCCCACAGGGGCTATTCAACTAAAGCACTATACCGATGAAGAGCTGTTAGCCCAAATTGACGCAGCGGTTCCAGTCGTTTAGAAGTCTCCTACGGCTTCGTCACCCGCGAAGCACGAAAATTTTTCGACTTTTTGGGATAAGGTTAGGGTTAAGGTCAGGAGGCCAGTTTGGGCAAAGTGAAAGCGTAAAGTGAGATCCTTAATGCCAATGACCTAACCCATTTACTAAACTGGCATCTTTGCCTTGCCCATTACCTACGGCTTTTATTTTCTAACTAAGGAAGTGAGATAAGAATGAGCGCACGACTTAAATTTAAACCAGGAATCATCGGTTTTGTATGCCATTGGTGAGGATACGGCGCTGCTGACCTGGCTGGAGTTTCCAGACTACAATATTCAACTGAAATTAAGCTAATACGCGTCATGTGTTCCGGTAGAGTCGACCTGGAATTTGTATTCCGGGCTTTCTCAAATGGAATGGATGGTGTGTTTATTGGTGGGTGCCGTTTAAATGAATGTAAATATATTACCCATGGAAATTACCATGCACTCAACATGGTGCTTCTATGTAGAAAAATAATGGAACATATCGGGCTCAACCCAGATAGGTTAAGGATTGAATTTATGTCTTCCGCTGAAGGAATCCTTTTCGCCGAACTGGTGAATGACTTTGGCAGCAAGGTGAAGGAGTTAGGACCACTTGGCATAGGTGAAGGAATAGACCAAAATGAATTAAAGTCCAAACTTGCAGAAATAAGAAAGTTAGTCCCATACATTAAGCTGGTGAAAAATGAGAAGCTGGCGTCACGTCTTGAGAACCCAGAAGAATATGACAAACTTTTCACCAAAGACGAAATAGACAAGTTACTGAGCGAAGTCATCTCGTACTATATCGACCCGGAAAAGTGCCAGGCCTGTATGATTTGCGCTAAGAGATGCCCTGTAGAGGCGATTATCAGTGCCAAGAACCAGATCCACGTGATCGACCAAGACAAATGTATAAAATGCAGCACTTGCTTTGAAGTTTGCCCCCCTAAATTTGGCGCGGTGACGAGGATTTCTGGCGAGCCTGTTCCGCCTCCTCTTCCTGAAGATAAAAGAGCGATCGTCAGAAAGAAGAAAGAAAAAGAAGAGACGGATAAGGAATGAGGGATTCTCCGTAGGGCACCCTCGAACAATGAAAGTGGTTTCTCTCTCCCTCGATGGGGGAGAGAGGGGGTGAGGGTGAATCAAAGAATCGGTGTAATCGTTCTTGAAATCTGTGTAATCATTTTTAAATTATGAAGATAAATCCGGATCTTATTGCTCCTTGCGGTCTTTATTGCGGAGTCTGTGCGATTTATATCGCGCACCGTGATCATAATCTAAAATTTAAGGAACGGTTAGTGAATCTCTACAAGGGAGGCGTTCCTGGTAAAGGTAACCTTCGTAATAGCGAAAACCTCTCGATAGAAGATATTCAATGCCGTGGCTGTTTATCTGATGAACAGTTTATGTATTGCCGACAGTGTGAGATCAGGGTCTGTACAAAAAAGAAAGGTTACATCGGATGTCATCAATGCAATGAATTTCCTTGTCTGTATATTGAAGATTTTCCTATGACTGTTGGCAAAAAGGTTATTCTGCGGGCTATTCCGTATTGGCGTAAGGTGGGTACTGAAAAATGGATTCAAGATGAAGAGGCCCGCTATGTTTGTCCCGAATGCGGCAATAAAGTTTTCCGAGGCGTTGTCACATGTAATCAGTGTAAGATGAAATTGGATCTGGACTAATTTTTCATTGGCAAGACAAAAGCTATCTCATCTATAACTGCCTAAGGAATAAAAAGAAACTGATTAATATGACCTTATATTTCAACCGATAAGTAAGGTGTTATGTTTTTAACGGAAGGAGGCAACGTATGACCTATGAACAAATTAAAGCTGCGTTGGGTCCCTGCGGACTGAGCTGTGAAAAATGTTTTGCCCATGTGGACGGAGATATCCGCCAATACAGTCTAAAACTCAAAGAAAAACTCGGGAATTTCGGACCCTATGCCAAACGATTTGAAACCCTGCTGGGTGAACCGATTTTTAAAAAATATCCCGATTTCAAGGAAATGCTGGATTACTTTGCCTCAGAAAACTGCAAGGGATGCCGTAACGAGCAGTGCAAGATTTTTAAAAACTGTGGGGTGCGGCCCTGTCACCAAAAGAAACAGGTTGATTTCTGCTATCAGTGTGACCAGTTCCCGTGTAACAGAACCAACTTTGACGAAAGCCTGTATAAAGCTTGGGTGCGGATCAACGAGATAATAAAGAAAGAAGGGTTAGAGAAATATTACGAAGGAACTTTAATCCGCCCCAGATATATTTGAAAAAAAGCATAAAACGGATAGGAGGGTATCGTGTCGCCGGTTAGCGCGACCTATTGGGGCATACCGGGCTATGTCATTTTCTGGGTCCTGTTCGCCATCGCCTTCGGCTTATTTAGCCAGAGATTTTATTTCCTCTTTAGCCTGATGCGTCTGGGGAAACAGGAAAACCGCTTCGACCGAATTGGAGAGAGAATCAAGTCGATGCTGGTCGAGGTTGTCCCCCAGTGGTGCACCCTGAAAACCGTCACTCGAAAGGATCTGGCTGGAATCGGACACGCTCTGCTATTCTGGTGCTTCAGCCTCTTCTTTATCAGTTACATCATCTTTATCGGCCTGGCCGGAGGCTTTGGACTTTCCCCATTGATTGAGCGTACCCCCTTTGAGACTGTCTACTTTTCCATCCTTGATATTGCCGCAGTGCTCGTCACCCTGACTTTGATCGTGGCAGCTTTCAGGCGTTATGTCATAAGAGTGCAGAGACTGGAGCCTTCTGCTGAAGCCGGCATCATTTTGATGATGGTTTTTTCCCTCATGGTGCTCCATGTTTTCGGTGTAGGCTTTGACCATGCAAGCCGTGGAGTTCACGCCTCCTTACCACCCCTGGGGGCAGCCCTGGCAGGTTTCCTTAGCGGAATTCCACAAGGCACACTGGAGGCAGCCTCCCGGGGAGTGTGGTGGCTGCATTACCTGGTGATTCTCAGCTTCATGGTCTATATTCCCCGCTCCAAGCACCTGCACATTCTTGCCTCCCTGGTCAATGCCTTCTTCAAACCACTGGGACCTAAAGTGGTGCTTGAGCCCATCCCTCTTGAAGCACTCGAAGCTCCTGAAGGGTCGGCGACCTTTGGCGCATCGAAGATTCAGGACTTTACTTGGAAGGACTTGCTTGACCTTTATGCCTGTGCCGTGTGCGGCAGGTGCCATGTTAATTGTCCTGCCCAGCTTACGGGCAAGACCCTCTCGCCCAGAGAGGTCATTCACAACTTGAAAGAACATTTGCTGGAGGCGGGTCCTGGATTGCTTGCCACCAATGTGGAGGCATCTTCGAAAGGCCAGGCCGAGAACCCGGCCAAGACCCCGACCAAAACGATGATCGGTGATGTGGTCACTGAGGAGGAGATCTGGGCCTGCACTACCTGTGGTGCTTGCCAAGAAGTATGCCCGGTCAATATAGAACACATACGCAAGATCATCGAACTCAGGCGAAATCTGGTGCTGACGCAAAGTAAGATGCCAGAAAGCGCCCAGCTGATGCTCAGAAATATGCAGCAGAGAGGACATCCTTGGGCTGGAATCCAGTCGATGCGGTTAAGGGGCGACTGGACAAGTGATCAGGAACTCAAAATATTGGCTGAAGGTGATAACGCGAATACCCTATTCTGGGTAGGTTGCACCGGAGCTCTTGTTGAGCGTAATGTCAATGCAACTCTTTCCATGACGAGGGTGCTGAAAGCGGCTGGAGTCGATTTCGCGGTATTAGGCGATGCCGAGACTTGCTGTGGTGACCCGGCACGAAGAGCAGGGTATGAGTTCCAGT
>CAZFJD010000224.1:0-5824 GCA_964518775.1 uncultured Syntrophaceae bacterium | reverse complement strand
GAGCAACGGATTCCTAATCCGTGTGCCGCGTGTTCGAGTCACGCCAGGGGCGCCAAGGATTTCAAGAAGCTAAAAAAAGAGGAAGGGGTGTGGCTTATACAGATTATCTTGACACCGTACAAAAAATTTTCATCGGCTACTATCAGCGTCCTGTAGATCCCGGAGGTCTTGTTTACTGGGCACAGAGGCTCGATGCAAGCGCCGGAAATCTTCAGGAAATCATTGAGGCCTTTGCCAACTCCGCAGAGTCCCAGGCCCTCTACGGCGCCATCACCAGCACCAACATCTCCACCGTTGTGAACAGTATTTATCAAGCCCTGTTTGGCCGTGATGCAGAGGCAGGAGGTCTCAACTACTACGTAAACGGCTTTAACACGGGGAAGTTCACAGCCGCCACAATCATGCTAAACATCCTTAACGGGGCTCAGGGTGAAGACCTTCTGACAGTCAACAACAAGGTCACCGCAGCCAACCGATTTACAGAGAGAATTGACCCCGAGCTTGACGGTTTAAACCTTCTGGCAACCTATAATGCAAGCGACATACCTTATGCCCGTGATTTTCTAAAAAACATTACCGCTGACCAAAGCACATGCCCAACAGAGATACAGGTTATATTGTATGTCCAGCAACACATTGCCAACCCTGGTGATCCGATAACCACAAGCCAGTCCCTCATGACAGAGGCGGCGCAGAAAAGTGAGATCAACACGGGATTTGACCCCGTCGCAAGCATCAGCAAAAATGAGGTAATGGCTCTCGATTCCGACTTCCATTGGGACAAAACCAATCTTACTTATAGCTTCAACACCAGCATCCCAGGCGAATATTTCCAGTACACCGAAAAATCACTCACCGCCAGCTGGCGTCCACTGAGTTCCGCAGAAAAAGGGGTGGTGAGGGAGGCGTTCGCAAATATCAGCAATTTCACAGCGCTCAAGTTCACAGAAGTGTCCTCTAATGGTGATATTCGCTTCAACTCGATTGATATATTGGATGACCGTAGTTTTGCATTCTACCCAGGCAATAACCCTGGCTACTTAGGAGATGTCTTTTTGAGTAACGAATTGCAGGACGATCCTGAATACTCTTCTTTTACACAAGGTGGATACGGCAGGCTCACGATTTACCATGAAATCGGCCATACCATGGGTTTGAAGCACCCCTTTGAGGGATCAGTAACCCTGCCGAGCACCTTAGATGATATGGCGCACACCATTATGTCATACACATACCCCGCGTACTTGACTGTCAAATTTACTGTGACTGGCACCAGGCCATATGCTGAATATGTTCAAAATGCTATTCCTAACAGGTTCTCTCTGTACGATGTGGAAGCACTGCAGGCGATCGACGGTCCCAACACCAGTTATGCAACTGGCAACAATGTTCACACCTTCAGCGGCAAGGAACCCCACTACCTCACCATCTGGGATGCAGGTGGACATGACAAAATTGATGCCTCAGCGGCTACGGGCGACTGTCAGGTCAATCTGAACCCGGGTACCTTATCCAGTATCGACATCTATCCTACGGAGCAGCAAATCACTGATGCAATCGCTTATCTCAGATCTCAAGGAATAACCGGCTATGACAGTTGGGTGCGTGATGTGTTTAATCAAATCGATGGAGACGGAAAGCTTTATAAGGGATTCAATAACCTGAGCATCGTGACTGGGACTATTATTGAGGATGTCTCTACGGGCTTTGGAAATGACATCATCATCGACAACTACGTCGACAACACCATCGATACTGGTGCAGGAAATGATGTCATTGAACTGGGCAGAGGCGGCTTTGATACTGGGATAGGTGGAGATGGCACAGATACGGTCAAGCTTAATGTCCTGAGGAAGGATATCCAGATGGCAGACTTGAACGACAACGAAATAGTGCTGGTTGGCACCAACTTCGCTGCTCTATTGATCGGGGTTGAAAAGCTACAATTTTCTGATGGTACGACACTGCTGATTGCCTGATAGCAATCCTATATAAGTGGGGGGACTTTTTCTTTTCGCTAAGCCCTTCTTGCCAACTTGTTGACCAAGATCGAAATCAAACCGGCTAACATGAGGTATCCGATCACGACCTCGGCCATCATCCATATCTGAGCAGTGGGATGAGTCATCCTTGGAGTCACATGTTCAGATCCTAAGGTCATGAACTTCATCACACTCAAGTACCAAACGTAAAACCAATTCCAACTCGCGTTATAGGACCAATCGTTCCTGTGGTGATAGTAAACCACGGTGAAGAATGCAATAAACCCGAGCGACCAGATGAGCCATAACAGCAAACTCCGGCCGCAATCAGAGGTTCCTTTCCAGAGTGGATAAATCACCCATCGGTGAAATCGGCTCTTTTTCTTAAATCCCTCGATAAACTGATAATCCTCAATATAGCGCTTCAAGACCGAATTCTTAGAGCCATTCATCTTTGTCGTATCGATGCCTCCAAAATTGGTCCTGCCCACTTTTTTCAAATTTTGCAAACCTTTCAGGCGATTTAGGAATGGAATGCGATGTAGGATCCTTGGCACCCACCATTTCATCAGCCGATTAAATACTTCATCAGTTGTATAAAGGATGCCTGTTAAGTCGGCTCCAGAAAGGTTGCTCTCCCACAGATTCGTTCCAGAGAGATTGGCTTCTCTCAGAACAGCTCCTGAGAGGTTCGCTTTCCAAAGGTCAGCTCCTGACAGGTTGGTTTCAGACAGATTGGCCCCTGATAAGTTGGCTTCCACAAGATCGGCCCCTGACAGATTGGCCCCCCACAGATTTGCCCTTGAGAGGTTGGCTCCCTTGAGTTGCGCCTTTGAGAGGTCGGCTTCCCATAGATTCGCTTCTGACAGGTTAGCTTCCTTCAGGTATGCATCAGAGAGATTAGCCTTTAACAGATCGGCCCCTGAAAGCTTTGCTTTCGACAAATCTGCTCCTGACAGAGGAGCTCCACGAAGATCCCTTTGGACTGGCTTTGCCTCTATCAGGAGAGGTCGCAATGCCTTCATCATGGTCCTATAGGTTTCTGTTTTGTGCCAATCGGCATTGCCTTTCATGATAGAGGTCATCTCCCGCAGATTCATGGTCTGTTCGACCCAACGATAACGAAGCAGAGAGAGTTTTGCGTAATCAGGCATGGCTGTGACTTCTGTCTTTTCCTTTAACCGCTTTTCATTTGATACGGCTTTGCCTCAAAAATCGAAACGACTTCATGGGTCGAATCACCTGTGTTTCTATTTCTCTCTTTCTCTTCGAACTTCTCAAGCCAATCGTCGAGCGCCCTTCTAATAAGATCTGAGACCGCGAGTCCGGTTTGGCAAGAGATCTCCTTGAGTCTCTTCACTTGAGGTGCTGTCAGGTGGATACCAAGCCTCGGCATAGCAGGGTCCTTAGGTATGCAAGCAAAGTGCCGAATGTATGCCTTGCTGAGTATAGTTCCTTTATGAATAGGGGTCAAGCCTTAAAAACAAATTAAAGCGTATTGAGAAGCAAGACTTGATAACTTGTTGATTATGATAGGAAATTATAAACTTATGATCCGGGGTTTTTGCGGCTATTCCTTGCGGAGTTTCAGGTTCAGATTGCCTTTTTTGGAGGAATAATATAGTATGAATATGAGCTGAGGATTTTTCGAAAACGAGCGGTCTTGCTTACAAAAATGAACGCCGAGATTATTGCTATCGGGTCAGAACTTCTCTTAGGTCAGATCATAGACACCAATTCTTCCTACATTGGGAGACGCCTTGCAGACAATGGAATCACGCTGACCCGGACGACAATAGTTGGAGATGATCTCGGCCAAATGAAAGAGGCTATCCAAGAGTCCATCCATAGGTCTCAAATCGTCATCACCACCGGCGGTCTCGGCCCTACAGAAGATGATCTTGTCCGCGAGGCCGTTGCTGAGATCACAGAGCGTCCCCTCGTCTTTCAGCCACATCTCATGGACCAGATTGAGGCCCTCTTCAAAAGGCGGGGCTTTCGAATGGCAGAAAACAACAGAAAACAGGCGTACATCCCTCAGGGCGCAGTCTCCATCGAAAACCCTAAGGGAACAGCTCCTGGGTTTATCGTAGAGGGTTCCAACTGGGTGACCCTCTCCATTCCAGGTGTTCCTTCAGAGATGGAATACTTGATGGAACATACAGTCATTCCTTATCTCCGGAAACGATTCAATCTCCAACGTCAAGTCATTCGTTATAAGGTGCTGCGGGCCTGCGGCTTGGGGGAGAGTGCCATCGGCCTTCAGATCAAAGATCTGATGAAAGAGAGCCGAAATCCTTCAGTTGGGACTCTCGCCTCAGTCGGCGATATCAAGATCAGAATCACTGCCAAGTCCGATACTCCAGAAGAGGCCTCGGTACTCATTCAAGAGACGGAGCAGGAGATCCGAAATCGCCTTGGTATCCTGATCTACGGCGTGGACAATGAAACACTCCATGGCAACGTCGTGAGAGAATTGGAGAGATTAAGCCTTACCTTATCTGTCATCGAGACTTTTACAGGAGGCGCCATCTCCCAGAAATTAGGAAGCACAGGGAGCCTGTCGATGGCACAAGGAATTGTTCTTGCCTCTGGGGAATCGTTAAATCGGTTTCTTAACCTTGATGAGGCAAGGTTCAGTTCCACCATAGGGGATCCACAAAACATTTGCGATATGTTGGCGGAGAGAGGCAGCCAAGCTTTTGGTACGGACCTTGTCCTCACAATGTATGGGAGAATCCTCGAGGAGCAGGGAAGAGAGGAACATCGGGTTGAGACCTACTACTCCCTCTGGACCCCCTCTGGAATGGAAAGACAGTCCCATGCCTTAGGGGGTGAGTTGTCGATGGTTCGCGAAAGGGCCTCCATCATCGCTCTTGATATGTTAAGGAAGTACCTTAATAAATTCTGTTGAAAATTCTCTTTCGGTAAAGGTTAGGAAGCCCGTAACCTCTAAACTTCGAGTCGAATTTTCTAAGTTATGGATAAAAAATGAAGCGACGAACCATTCAGTGTCCCAGATGTCAAAATGAGATTGAGGTCCATCAAAACCCAATTCCAACAGTGGATATCATTATTGAGATCGGATCAAAAGGGATTGTTCTGATCAATCGCAAGAACCCTCCCTATGGTTGGGCCATCCCAGGTGGTTTCGTGGACTATGGTGAATCTTTTGAAGAGGCGGCTATAAGGGAAGCCAAGGAGGAGACGAATCTGCACATCACGTTGGTGAGGCAATTTCATACCTATTCAGATCCTAAGCGAGACCCGAGGCATCATAGTGTTTCAACGGTTTACATAGCAAAGGCTAACGGAATACCCAAAGCCAGGGATGATGCTTTAGAGATTGGGATCTTTAATCAGTCAAACCTTCCTGCGGATATTGCCTTTGACCACCGCTCCATCCTAAAAGACTACTTCAAATCATTTTATTAAAGGCCTTTTCAGTCCGAGACCGTCCTCTCGCCTAATATTCGTCTTTGGACTATCCTCCCATCTTCGCATGAAAGCTCGTTCCTCTGCCTCCCTAATCCTCAAAAATACTGAATCATTTCTCAAAATCCATCTGCAAAATAAAAAGTCAATAATTTCCAATGAATAAAGAGCTCTAAAAGATTTTGTGAATTGCCATAATTTTTAGTTTTTGGTATAAATAGGTCAACTTCTAAGACTGATTGAAGCACGCGTAAAAGATTGGAGTAGAAAACCAGTTCTTGAATTGGTCTGAGTGTTACGAACTTGGCTCTATTCTCGACCCCAAAGATGCATATGGCACAGATTTCCCCGGGGAAACCTTACGCGTCCTGAAGAAAAAGGAGGGGAGAGAGTACGGCGAATGCCGC
>CAZFJD010000223.1:0-5845 GCA_964518775.1 uncultured Syntrophaceae bacterium | reverse complement strand
GTGTCGAAGAAAACAACTCCTCTCGCTTTAAGCCTCAATCCCAATGGATTAGGGTCATCCGGCTCAAGAAAGGGAGCCTCGTCGACCTCGAAGATTCTGAACATTACTACAATCCTGATCAGGTCCCGGAGAAAGATTTCATTTATATGCCTGTTCAGTGTCAGCATTGTGAGAAACCACCCTGCGTCAAGGTCTGTCCTGTCCATGCCACCTGGAAAGAACCGGACGGGCTGGTGGTGGTCGACTACAACTGGTGCATTGGCTGCAGGTACTGCATCGCCGCTTGCCCCTACCGAGGGAGAATCTTTAACTGGGCAGACCCAAACGTTCCTGCCGAGAAGTGGAATCTTTCCGTTCACTACCTCGGGAATAGGCCAAGGATGAGGAATGTCGTCGATAAATGCACCTATTGTATCCAACGGGTGAGGGCGGGAAGATATCCGGCTTGTGTCGAAGTCTGCCCCACCGGATCGCGGAAATTTGGAAACCTTCTCGATCCACAGAGCGAGATAAGATACGTGATTGAAAACAAGAGAACCTTTCGGCTAAAAGAAGACTTACATACCGAGCCTAAGTTCTACTATTTCTTCGAAGCTTAGGAGGATCGATGCAGGCGTTAAGGGAGACGCTCCGGGAGACATGGCGGTTTTACCGTAAGACTCTGACGCTCGTGGTCACAGGGACGAAAGAGTACTATCTGTGGTGTCTCCTGCTCCTCTGTATCATGCTTCTGGGGTTTTTATTCTACCTGCCCCAGGTCCGCACCGGCCTCATCACGACAAACATGAAAGACCAGGTGGTGTGGGGCCTTTATATTGCCAATTTCACCTATCTGGTGGGAGTCGCTGCAGCAGCGGTTCTCCTTGTTGTTCCGGCCTACATTTACCAATTCGGCCCGATTAAGGAAATCGTTGTTCTCGGAGAACTCTTCGCCGCCTCTTCGATCATTATGGCCCTCCTCTTCGTCATGGCCGATTTGGGCAGAGTCGATCGTTTTTGGCATATGTTCCCCTTTATCGGTTCGATGAATTTCCCTGCTTCTCTTTTGGCGTGGGATGTCATCGTTTTAAATGTATACTTGGTCCTGAATCTTCTCATTCCGATCTATCTTTTGGTCAAAACATATTATGGAAAAGAGCCGAATAAAAAGTTTATTGTCCCACTGGTTCTGTTCTCTATCCCGATGGCTGTCGGAATTCACACCGTCACGGCGTTCCTTTATAATGGTCTTCCGGCACGCCCCTTCTGGAACGCCTCGATTCTGGCGCCGAGGTTTCTAGCCAGTGCCTTCTGCTCCGGGCCTGCGATCATCATCATCGTCTTCCAGATCCTCCGGGAATATACGTTTATTAAGTTAGAAGACCGGGCCTTATTTAAGATCGCAGAACTGATGGCCTATGCCATGTTCCTCAATCTCTTCCTCCTCCTGTCAGAGATGTTTAAAGAGTATTACTCGAATACCGTTCACATGGCCTCTCTGAAATACCTGTATGAAGGGCTCCACGGCCATAACGCCCTCGTTCCCTGGATATGGGTGGGGACGATCATGAACCTCGTCGCTTTCATTATCTTCCTATTCCCTGCGATGCGGAAACGCCTCAGCACCCTCAACATCGGATGTATTCTTATCATCGCTGGGGTTTGGATCGAAAAGGGGCCGGGCCTGGTCATCCCTGGATTTGTTCCCGATCCCCTCGGTGAAATTTACGAATATATCCCGAATTTTAGGGAGCTTTTCATATCCTTCGGCATTTGGGCAACAGGATTCCTCATCTTCACTATCTTAATGAAGGTAGCTATCCCGATCGCGAGCGGGGAGTTCAGCCACGCCAAATATATCGAGGAAAGGCCTGCGTCCAAATCTTAGCCGTAGGTCGTTTGATGATTGGAAGGGCAGTGTTGAGTAAACCCCGTACCTTATCAGAGGTGCGGGGTAAAGACGATGATTGCGGGTGGGGGGAAATCATCGCGGTCGCCGACGGAGGGAACATTCTTTAGGCGACGACAACTCTTTTCATAATTCCGGTTAACGCTCTCAGAGATAACTACCTAAATTTAAAAGACTTTAACGAAAGGAGGATAGATTTGATGAAAAAAGTAGTTTGGGTATTGTTTCTTGCAGCTGCTTCTCTTTTGATCACTCAGGTTTATACCGCCTCCGCTAAGATGGCGCCTGGGGCATCAAAAGACCCAATGACGGGTAAGGCTTATGCAGGTTCTGAGAAATGTAAGACTTGCCACAAGGCAAAATACGATTCATGGAAGAACACGATTCATGCCTGGATGATTCGACCCATTGCGAAGGGCGACTTCAAGAATGTTAAGGCTGACCTCACCTTGGAGAACGCTCCCAAACCCGACCAGTATGATTGGGCGTATGTGATTGGCGGCTGGTATAAAGAAGAACGTTATGCCTTTTGGGATGACAAGGGAAATATCATTGTGGGTGAGTTTGAGTATAACCGGCCCAGGAAACACTTCTCCATTCGAAAAACGAGAGATGGCGCACTCGAACGACTTGATTGGTTCAATGAATGTGGCTACTGCCATGCGACCGGCACAAATTACAAAGAACGGACCTTTGTCGAGTTCAGCATTGGCTGCGAGGCATGTCATGGACCTTCTGCTGACCACGCCAAAAGCCCCAAAAAGGTCAAAGCAATCATTGACAAGAACACCGAAAATTGCGGACGTTGCCACATCCGTGCTCGCATGAAGGGCGACCTGAAGAAGTTCAACTATCCCGTCTATTACGAACTCAACAAGCCCGATACATTGATGAAGGATTTGGATCCCGAACCCTATACAGCACCGGGGTCGTTCTGGCCAGATCAGAAAAATGCCAATCGTCATCGGCAGCAGTATCTGGAATGGATCAAGAGCAAACACTATGGTGTACCTGATCTCACCTGTGTGACCTGCCATGATCCCCATGTGGGAAGCCTCAGTTACCGGACAGGACAGTTAAAGGGTGAAGAGCGCTCGTTGTGCGGAAGGTGTCACGAGGAGATCGTGGCCAGTCCAGTAAAGCATTCTGGCCACCGTGCTGAAGTCGCCTCCTGTTCATCGTGCCATCTGCCCTACACGATTGCATCAGGATCGGTTCCAAACCACACGTTTGAAACCATACCTCCGGCAAAGACCATACAATATGGGGTTGACGAAAAGACAGGGAAGCCAAAGATGCCAAACTCCTGCAACCTCTATTGCCACACAAAAGAGTCAGCATCTGCCATGGATGAGAAATACAATACGATTTTCACGAAGACCAAAAAGTGAAGTGAGCTTTTTAAGAAACAGAGGGTGAAGGGGGCAAACAGAACATTCTGTTTGCCCCTTTTTTCTTTTTTGCGCGATAGGCCCCGACTTTTCTTCACAACTTCATGCAGGCTGAAGCCGGCGGCTGCTGGATTATAAAATCGTTATGCGGCTCATTGAGACAACCACAGCTTGTAGATCTGATTCAAGATCTCTTTCTTCTTCCTCAGCATCTCCTGTTTTGAACTACACCTTACCGTTCCTGAGGCGGCTCCCGGGTGACCATCTCCGATGTTGAGGGTCCGCATGATCTCTCCGATATTCTTACGATCCTCTCTGTTCCCACTGATGGAAAGGGACATGGAGAAACCCATGTGATTACTCTTTACTCCCTGATCCATCAGGTTGTAAACTTCTAACACTCCCAACGCTTCGGGATAGATCAGAAAAGCAAGATTTTTGATGAGGTGGGGCCTTCGACGGTGCTGAGTAAGATCGATCACTACCACCTCTCGCGCTTTATCCTCTTCAAGGAAATAGGAGGAATCCTGTATGATCCGAAGCATCTGCCCTTCTTCTTCCCGGTATTGTCTCAGCCTTTTCTCCACAAAGGAGAGCCGACAGACCTCTTCGATGGCCCGATTCCGAAGCTGTTGAACCAAATTTCTCATATAGGAGCCTTGTTCCTCTGCATTCAGGAAACGCGCCTTGAGGGTTAAATCGATCACTTTTCCAGGCGTCTCCTTTCTCCAATCCTCAATCGATGCATAAGAAAAACTGTCGATCATGTCTGCCTCTTCCACTGCCTGGAGAAAGTAGGAGGGAAGCTCTGTCCGTTCAGAGAAATATTCATAGACCACGCGGCTGCAGCTCGGTTTTAAATCGAATCGGCCAGGAATAGTCTTTGGGTTGATCTTCCGGTATTCCAACTCTTGAAGATTTCCCTCATGATGATCAAACCAGAGACCGCACTGGAGAGGATAGGGTAAATCACAAACGACATCTCTCTCCGTGATGGTGATCTGAGATTTGGTAATGGTCAGGGGACCAACAAAAAAGATCTTTTCCACCTTCAATGCCCATGTGCAGAGGGAGGCGCTTACGATCCCGTCGAAGTCATTGTGGGTAACAATTTTTTCATACACCCGCGCTTGCGGATCCTGGTCAGTGCCCATATATTCATTTTATCAATTTTTCTACGGATTGACAACCGTGCGGCAGTATCTTAAAATGAAATTGGATTTCAATTTCAAAAATAGATTGGGGAGCCCGATGAAAGCCAATTTATTCAAGCGATGGATTTCTGGAGAAGGTTTAAAGGCAACCAAACAGAGGGAGGAGATCCTCAATATCTTCTTGAATTCCCAAGGCCATCAGAACCTATCTCAAATCTATGCTCAGGTCGCCAAGGTCAATCCTAAAATTGGCTATACCACGGTTTATCGAACGCTGAAGCTCCTCGCCCGCTCGGGCCTCGCCGTCCAAAGAAAATTTGCGGACCGAGAGACACGATACGAACCGAGTTCGGGAAAGGATCATCATGACCACCTGATCTGCCTCAGGTGTGGAAAGATTATTGAATTCGAGAACGAGGACATTGAAGTCCTTCAGAAGGGCATTGCCCAGCGTTACCGATTTAAAATTTCTCACCACCGTATGGAACTCTATGGCCAATGTGCGGACTGCAGTGAAGCTCCCCGCCCACGGCGTGGGGCTTCCCGGAGATGAAATATCCATCATATTGTGCCCCTTCCTGCCTAACGAAAGCAGGCAAGCCGGGGAGGTGCGGGGCACTTGCCGGTCAAAAAAGGGGAAGTGAAGGAGAAAAGACTGAGGCATGGAATCTTGCCACAGCACAGAGACGAAGGAAGCCGATACCTCTCCAGAAAAGGTCATCCTCATTGGAAATCCCAATGTGGGGAAATCGGTCATCTTCAATTACCTGACGGGTAAATATGTCACGGTATCGAACTATCCCGGGACGACCGTTGAAGTGGCCTTGGGAACGATGGCGGCCCAAGGGAAGAAGCTCCACGTGATGGATACCCCAGGGATCAATTCCCTCATCCCCACGTCAGAGGACGAGAAAGTCACCCGGGACATTCTTCTCAAAGAACCCAAACCGTATCTGATCCAAATTACAGACGCAAAGAATCTTCGTCGAGGTCTTCTCATCTCCCTTCAGTTGTCAGAGATGGGGCTTCCTTTCCTCATTGTCCTCAATATGTGGGATGAGGCGAAAAGCAGAGGAATTGAGATTCAAACCCGGGCGCTGTCGAAACATTTAGGAATTCCGATCCTCAAAACAGTTGCGACAAGGCGAAAGGGCCTGGATAAGATTTCGGAGAATCTTCAGACCCAACCTCCCTCTTCCCTTTCTATCGCCTACCCCGAGGCGATCGAAATGGGTGCCTCCCGCATCGAATCGCTTTTGCCAGAGGCCTCTATCTCCAAACGATCTCTGGCGTTGATGCTCCTCTCAGGCGATGTAAGCCTCGCTCAGTGGCTCCATCAAAATCTTTCAGAAGAAGAGATTCTCCAAATTGAAAAAATCAGACAAGAAATTCAGGCTCGTTTTGTGGATCCT
>CAZFJD010000222.1:0-5867 GCA_964518775.1 uncultured Syntrophaceae bacterium | reverse complement strand
TATCTGAGATTTCAAGGGTGACGATGTTGTCTTTGATACCAGTGATCCGGCCATATATACCTCCACTGGTTAAGACATACTCTCCCGTCTTGATGTTCTCCAATAAAGCCCGATGCTCCTTCGCACGCTTCTGTTGAGGCCGAATGAGCAGAAAGTAAAAGATCACAAAGATGAAAATGATGGGGAGAAAACTCCAGAGTTGAGACCCTTGGCCTCCTCCTGGTTGAGGCCCCATAGCATATGCCAATTCCATTCCCATAAATCCTCCTTTTTATCCAGCACCTTTCCCGAATCCCCTGCTGAGAGGTGGTGGATTTATTTTTTTCTACCCGCAGGTAGTCAGACTGTGGGCAGAACCTTCTGTTTCCAATCCATCCTGGTAGAAGCAGTGAGTTTTATGAAAACTGTGAAGACGGCCCTCTCGGAGTGCTTCTTGGATGCTTGCCATCAGGCTCATATAATATGCCAGGTTGTGAATGGTATTCAACCTCGAGGATAAGATCTCGTTTGCTAAGTAAAGATGACGGAGGTAAGCCCTGGAGTAGTGTCGGCAGGTGTAGCAAGAACATGTTTTATCGATCGGCCTTTCGTCCTCGGCATATTGTGCCTGCTTGATCGATATCTTTCCGAGGGAGCTAAAGAGCATTCCGTTTCGAGCATTCCTTGTTGGAAGGACACAATCGAAGAGATCGATCCCGAGCATCACCGCATCGAGGATATCTTGTGGCGTTCCAATGCCCATCAGGTATCTCGGCGCATTCTCGGGCAGAAACGAAGTCGTCCATTCGAGGACATTGAACATCAGAGATTTAGGCTCGCCCACACTGAGGCCACCGATAGCGTATCCCTGGAAATCCATCTGGACCAAATCCTTTGCACTCTGCTCGCGGAGGTCCCGATGTATGCCTCCTTGTACGATAGCAAAGAGCGCAGGATCTGTTTCGCGTCTCTTTTCGAACGACCTCCTCGCCCACTGGGTGGTCAGCGACTTCGAGGCCTTCGCATAATCATAAGGGCAAGGGTAGGGGACGCATTCATCCAGAACCATAGCGATGTCAGATCCGAGGGTTCTCTGAATCTCCATCACCCGCTCAGGTGTGAGAAAAAGGAGAGAGCCATCGATGTGAGACTGAAAAGTGACCCCTTCCTCAGAAATCTTTCGGAGCTTTGCGAGGCTGAAGATCTGGTAACCCCCGCTATCGGTCAAAATGGGTCGATCCCAGTGGATGAAGGCATGGAGACCGCCCACCTTCCTGATGGTTTCATGTCCTGGTCTGAGATAGAGATGGTAAGTGTTGCCCAAGATCGCCTCGACACCCACCTCCACCAGCTCCTCCGGAGTCAAGGATTTGACCGTACCCTGAGTCCCTACAGGAAGGAAGGCTGGGGTTGAGAGGTAGCCGTGGTCGGTCTCAATCCTCCCGAGCCTTGCATTAGAAAAGCTATCCTTCTTAAGAATCTCAAAACGAAAAGCCATATCTTTCTCGCAATGCGTATAGCGCTAAGCGCTTAGCGTCTTTCTAAAGAATGAGCATCGCATCTCCATAACTGTAGAACCGATATTTTTTCTCTACGGCCTCTTCATAGGCCTTCATCAAAAGGTCTTTTCCTGCAAAGGCTGAAACAAGCATGATCAGTGTCGATTTGGGGAGATGGAAATTGGTGATCAGCGCGTCGATGATGCGAAAACGATAAGGGGGATAAATAAAAAGAGAGGAGAGATTCCTCCCTGCTTTTATTCGCCCCTCTGAGTCAGAGAAAGATTCAAGGGCCCTGGTCGTGGTTGTTCCCACTGCGATCACCCTTCCTCCTCTCTCTTTTGTCTCTTCAATTTCTCTGGCTGCTGCCTTTGATATCTCTATCCATTCGGCTCCCATCTGGTGTTCTTCGATATCTTTAACCTTCACGGGTGCAAAGGTTCCTACTCCAATATGGAGAGTGATCGAGGTGATGTTCACCCCCCTTTCCCTCAGCGATCCAAGCAAGGAATGGGTGAAATGGATACCCGCAGTCGGTGCGGCAATCGATCCATCTCTTTCTGCAAAGACCGTCTGGTAGCGGTCCCTATCCAGCGGTTCGTCGTTACGTTTTATATAAGGAGGGAGAGGAACATGGCCAATCCTTTGGATGACTTCCATGATCTCAATTGGACCAGAGAAGCAGATCTTCGCCTTCCCCTCCTTCACCTCCTTTAATTCTCCAGGGAGGCCCTCTCCGAATTGGATTCGAAGCCCTGTTTTTACCTTGCCTGATCCCTTGATCAGAGCTTCCCACTCTCCCTTGGCTCCATTCCATGAAGGGATGAGAAGGATCTCGCACTTTCCTCCGGTCTCCTTCTTTCCGATCAGCCGGGCCGGAAGGACACGAGTATTATTGATCGCCAGGAGGTCTCCTGGTTGGACATAGTCCAAAACGTCGCTGAATTGTCGGTGCTCGATCGTTGGGTGATCTCGATGAAGCACCATTAGTCGGGATTCTCCCCTTTGGGCCGATGGATATTGAGCAATCAAAGACGGAGGAAGCGGGTAATCAAATTCTTCAATTCTCATATTCGATAAGGCAGCGATAAATTTAAACTGACTAAAACTAACAGACTTATTCTAAATCTGCAAGTAGAAAAGCGCCGCTTCCTTCGGCATACTCAGGACACTGAGTTTATCGAAGTGCAGGGTCAACCCCTGCCTACCGGCAGGCAGGCTGAGCCCTCGGGCCGAAGGCAGGCTCCGCTGTTCAGGCTGTTGAGTTGAAAGGTTGACATTTTGAATCTCTTCGATTAATCTAAAATTTAATGAATTTTATTAGAAGAGGGAGAAGATGAAGAAGTCCTCTTATAAGGATGCAGGGGTCGACATCGAAAAAGGGAACGCTTTCATCCAGGCGATCAAGCCGATGGTGGAGTCAACCTTTCGACCTGAAGTCCTAACGAAGATCGGAGGGTTCGCGGGCTGCGTTTCTCTTAATCTTGAACGGTATAAGAGACCGATCTTGGTCTCATCGACAGACGGCGTGGGTACGAAACTGAGGATCGCCTTTATGATGGATCGTCATGATACCGTTGGGATCGACCTTGTGGCCATGTGTGTCAACGACATTGTCGTCAGCGGAGCGAAGCCCCTCTTTCTTTTAGATTATTTGGCTACCTCTCACCTTGACCCTGAGAAGGCGACGAAGGTGATGAGTGGGATCGTGAAAGGATGTATCGAAGCGGAATGCTCACTCGTCGGTGGCGAGACGGCCGAGATGCCAGGATTCTATAAGCAAGGGGAGTATGATCTGGCTGGGTTTGCTGTTGGCATTGTGGAAGATGCTCAGCTGATCGATGGTTCCAGCGTAACCATGGGTGACAAATTGATTGGCATTGCTTCCAGCGGACTTCACAGTAACGGATACTCCTTGGTGAGAAAGGTCCTCCTCGATGATCGTAAAATGGACCTCGGAGAAAGGGTTGAGGAGATCGGAGAGGTATTGGGTGAAGAGCTCCTACGACCCACCAGGATCTATGTGAAGACGGTTCTCAACCTCGTCAGAGACTTCAGCATCGCTGGGATCGCTCATATCACCGGTGGAGGGATCACCGGAAATCTTCCAAGGATAATCTCAAAGGGCTGTAAGGCCATCATTCATAAAGGCTCTTGGGAGATCCCTCCTATCTTCTCCTTTTTGAAGGAGAAGGGAAATATTTCCGAGGAGGAGATGCTCCAAACCTTCAACAACGGGATTGGGATGATTCTCATCGTAAAAGCGAAAGAGAACGAGGAGATCTTAGAGAGACTGAACTCCCTGGGCGAAAAAGCCTTTCTCCTTGGGGAGATCGTGAAGACCGAGAAAGACCAAGAGCCGATCGAGTATGTGTGATTTCATTTTTTCGCTATTCGATCCTCCCCAATCCTACCTGTCATGCCTCTGATGATCGCTAAGCAGAATATCCTGCAGCCATGATGCTCGGGGCAAGACGCTTAGCATCGTTTACCCATAATAAGCGGTAAGAGATCGATGAAGCAGGAAAGCGAACTATACGATGTGATGGTATTGGGCTTTGGTCTCGGGGGCTTGGTCGCAGCAACCCGTTTATTAAAGGAGCATCACACGGTCATCCTCCTAAAAGAGAAGAAACATCACCTCTCCTGTCAAGCAGACGGATACCGGTTTCTCCCTTTTTCAAATTTTTCAGAAAGGCTTATCAAGAGAGCTCTCTTGGAAAGGGTTTCAAAAGAGTTGGGTTTTCCATTGCTCATGAGTGATCGTGGGGAGGACAGACAAGGTGAAACGAAATGGAAAAAGCCGAAGCAGAAGGTTGCTTTTCAAGTGATCCTTCCTAAGGCAAGGATCGATCTCTTTTCCCAGCGATCCATGCTTCAGAGGGAATTGAAGAGGGAGTTTCCCAATGAGGTTGGTCCCATCGAAGATTTCTATGACGAAATGGAGAGGCTTCAGCATCTCTTAAAGGAAGAGAAGGCCAAGGAGAGGCTGGAATCGGTCTTTCCCATTGAGCGTCGGTCCTGGATCAAGAAGTGGTGGCCTTTCGCACCTCTTCCAAAGGGAAAGATGGAGGAAAGGCTTGCTCCGTTTTCGAAAGAGTTTAGAGAATTCATCCGTCTGCAAATGATCTCCTGGGCTAATCTTCGACCAGATCGATTCCCGATCACTTTGGCAAACTATCTCTTGTGCCATGGCGAACCTGACGAAGAGATCCTCGAAATAGATCTGGAAGGGCTGAAAGAGAGGATCTTAGGAAGATTTGTCCAAGCTGGTGGAAGGATCGAAGAGGTGGAGGGGGTGGAAAGGGCGGAAAGGGGATGGAGAAAGGGGTTTACCCTTTCCTTGCGAGGGGATGGGGGAGCAGTTCGCTCCAAATTTCTGATTATCAATTCTCCTCTTCAGCACCTTTCGAACTTACTTGGTAGGAAAGCAAGGTTGCTATTGAAGTGGCGAGAAAGAATTCAACCTCGATACTTACTTCTCCCTCTCTTTTTAGGGGTCCGTGAGAAGATCGTGCCAGTGGGTATGGAAAACCTCCTCGTCTCCATTTTGGATCTCAACAAACCTTACGAAGGAGGAAATCTCCTCTTCCTCAGCCTAAGCCAGAAAGGGGATGAGACAGAGGCGCCAGAGGGAAGAAGGGCTCTCATCGTTGAAAGCCTGATGTCCCCTGAGAAGTGGGATTCGGATTTGTTCGCCGAGCATCAGAAAGGGGTGATGGCCCATTTATATCATCTCTTCCCATTTCTTGAGGGGTATATTGAGCTCACTAATTGGGATTGGGCAAGGGAACAGTGTTCGTGCTGGTCTTATCCTCATTTCATTTATGAGACCCATGACGACTTTCAATGGAGAGAAGGCATTGTTCCGCACAGAATATCAAAAAACTTCTATTTCATCGGAAAAGAGAACTTCCCTCACTTGGGTATTGAAGGGGAGGTTCTCAGCGGGCTAATCGTGGCGAAAGAGATTTTGGAGAAATATTCTTAGGGGTTAGAGAACGAGGAGGTAGAGCTGGTAAAGGATTACCAAGAAGTAGATCGAACTGACGGCCGCAAGCATCGCTCTGGCAGGTTTAAATTTGCTGTGGAGACAAAGAAGAACCAAGGCGACAGAGACGATTCCAAATTTCCAGATCCAGAGTCGATCCCTATGAAGTTGCATGATTGAATGGAGCATGGGACTGAGCGCCCATGCTTTTTGATTCAGAATGGTTATAGCGAGAAAGACGTCGAGGGCATTGAGGATCAGGATGACAATAAGCAAAAGAAATAACTTTGAGCTGTAACGGTCTACGTAGCCGCCTTTCTCTTGCTCCGATTCTCTTCGAAAGCCCTTTCGCCGACCAAAAAAGGTATACCAACTCAGAAAAGGTGTGGGCTTCTTTC
>CAZFJD010000221.1:0-5868 GCA_964518775.1 uncultured Syntrophaceae bacterium | reverse complement strand
CGCATATGAAACTGTTGGTGGAGAAGTTCAGCCAACGGTACGGCATGCGTTTCGTTCTCGAACAGACACCCGCAGAATCGACGGCCTACCGCTTTGCCAAATTGGACCTCAAATATCACTCACCGAAATCGGGCCACATTGTCAAAGGGGATATTTCACGAGGCGAAGTCTATTATACGAATTCCACCTATTTGAACAATGGCGCTGTGCTCAACCCCATTGAACGGGTGAGGCAGGAGGGGCTCTTTCACCCGTTGATCGAGGGAGGTGCGTTGACCCACATCTGGTTAGGCGAAGCAAATCCCTCCAAGTCGTCCTTGGCCAATTTTGTGATCAAGACTTTCAAACAGACTCAAAATGACCAGATCGCCTTCTCGCCAGAGTTCACCACCTGTAATCTTTGCCACCGGACGAGTCGGGGTCTTCGAACCTCTTGTCTCAGCTGTGGATCGAGCGATGTGGATGGGATCACCCGGATCACCGGATACTTCACTAAAATTTCGAGTTGGAATAAGGGAAAGATCGGAGAACTCCGAAACCGATATCGGAACCAAGCCTTCCTTGAACAGACCGCGGAAGGGATCGTGTTAAAGGCAGGATAAACCCTGAAAAATAGTCATTGAGTCATTAGTCATTAAGTCAATTAATGACCCAATGACATAATTACTTAACGACCAGATTTCTTTTTAATGGAGGAAGGGATGGGATCGATAAAAATCTTTATCAAGGCGAAATGCCCCAAATGCCCAGCGGCCAAAGAGATCGAAACGGAATTAAAGAGGGAGGGTGTGCCGGTGTTTCACTACGATCTTGACACGATCGATGGGCTGGCCGAAGCCTCCTACTACAGCATCCTCTCCACTCCATCCATTATCATCGAGGATGAGGAGGAGAAGGAAGTAATCAGTTGGAGAGGGGTGGTCCCGAGCCTTCAAGAGGTGAAGCAGTACTTCTTTCCCCTCACCCCATCCCTCCCCCCAAGCCAGGGGAGAGGGGAAGGGTGAGGGCGCTCAAAGACGATGATCGAGATCAAAGGCTTCTTAGAGACCTCCTTTCTGGACTGGCCAGGGAAGATCTGCTCCGTCCTTTTCCTTCCTTATTGCAACTTCCGCTGCCCTTACTGCCATAACCATTCTCTCGTCTTTCATCCCGAACAGTATCAATCAATTCCATTGGACGACATTCTGGATTACCTCCATTCCTTTAAAGATTGGATCGATGGAGTCTGCCTTACAGGTGGGGAGCCAACCCTTCACAGCGATCTTCCATTCCTGATCCATGAAGTAAAGAGAAATGGATTGATGGTCAAACTGGATACCAATGGCTCAAATCCGGAGATGTTGAAGAATCTAATGGAGGCAGGAGAGATCGACTTTGTCTCTATGGATGTGAAGGCTCCCTTAGATCCCTTTAGCTATCGCCGCTCAATCGGCATGTCCACCGACCTAAACCCCATTTTGAGATCGATCGAAATCCTAAAAAGGGGAAACGTGGAGTACGAATTGAGAATGACGGTCGTTCCAGGCCTTCACCGGAAGGAAGACATTTCAACCCTCGGGAGTCAGTTACGGGTTGGCAAACGATTCGTTCTGCACAACTTCAATCCAGAGAACCCTCTCGATCCCTCCCTTAAAAACATCTCCCCCTATGATCCAAAGGCATTAAGGGAGATGGAAAGAGAAGTTCAAGGGATCGTATAATCATTGAGCAAGAGCCTATGAAATCTCCGACCCTTAAAGAATTTCAGAAGAAAGTTGAAAGGCTGGAGAAGGAAGTGGATCTCCAGAGGACGATCCTGGAGGTGATCCAGGATCCCTTTTTCATCCTCAATCGAAAAGGGGAGTTCTTAAAGGTCAACCCCAAGGGGATAGAAATGTTAGGATACTCCTGGGATGAGCTTCAAGAGATGGTCTTCATGGATGTGGTGGCTCTCGAAGACCTCAATCAGATCAGAGAAGGGTTTGAAGTGATGGGACAAGGGAAAGAGGTTCGAATCGAGGGCCGTCTCATCAGTCGAGGAGGAGGACGGATCCCTGTAAAATTGCTGGGGGACATAAGGGAAGAATTCTTCTTCGTGACACTGAAAGATCTGAGAGAGAGGGCACAGATTGAAGAAGAATGGAAGAGAGAGAAGAACGAGTTCAGCGAAAAGATACGAGAAAGAGATCAATACCTCCAGGAGCTGCAGGTCTTAAGAAATCTATACGATGAGAAGGTCAAGGAGATCGAGAAGTTGAGGGAGGAAGCAGTGCTCTTCACTTATATCGATGACCTGACCGGTGTTTATAATCATCGTTTTTTTATCCAACAACTGACCATGGAGATCGACCGTCAGAAGCGCTATGCCACCCCTCTCTCCCTTCTCATGATCGACATCGATTATTTCAAACATTACAACGATACCAATGGACATCTGGCCGGAGATCAGGCACTCAGGGCCATTGCTTTACTCATCCAGCATGGGGTCCGGCAGACCGATATCATCGCCCGATATGGAGGTGAGGAATTTTCTGCTATCTTGATCAATGCAGGAAAGGAAGGGGCAAGGAAGATTGCTGAACGGGTCAGGAAAAATGTCGCCGAAACCCGTTTTCCCAATGAGAGTCTTCAGCCTAACGGTGATCTGACAGTGAGCATCGGAGTGGGCACATTCTCTGCTACGGTTTCGACCCTCACCGACCTCATTCGTGAGGCGGACAACGCCCTCTACCGAGCCAAGAGGGCAGGCCGCAATCGCACAGAAGGATAAGATGAAGACCGTCATCGTGACTGCAGGCGTGATCACGGATCACGGGAAGGTCCTCGTGGCGCAGAGAAGGCAGGGTTGCCCACAGGCGCTTCTTTGGGAATTTCCAGGGGGGAAGGTGAAGGAGCGAGAAGAACCGAGGCAGGCCCTACAAAGGGAGTTGAAAGAGGAATTGGATGTCGACGTTTCTGTGGGAACGATCCTTGAGGCTGTCTTCCATCCCTATCCCGATGAACCCGTCCTTCTCTTAGCTTACTATTGCCGGATCGAGAAAGGCCTTCTCAAGCCCCTTGAGTGCCATGAAGTTCGCTGGGTGGACCTCAACGAGTTGAAAGGACTGGCCATGCCGCCAGCAGACGATCCCATTCGAAATCGTCTATGTTCTTCCAATATAGTAAAGTAGTCTCGTAGTTTCATAGTCCAATGGTCTTATGGTCTTTCCTGCCTGCCGTGCCTACCGCAGGCAGAGGCTATTTGACTAATCGACTATGCGACTGATGACTTCAAACACCAAACTCAAAACTCTCAATTCCACATTTCGTTTTCGACCTTATCCCCACATCGCAGACCCATGAAGGGGCCTCCCAAATTCGTGTTGGAGAAAGATCGGAATTGGAGTAAAATGGTCCTGGAGACGCATCATGGAAAAGGACTCAGGCCATAGGTATGCTGAAAGCTTAAACCGAACCATTGAAAACGATTATTACTTTCTGAAGGAGAAGATAAAGGACTTTCAAGAGATGTGTCTCCTGGTGACTCCTGAGAGAAATGTCCCTCCGCAGATCATTCTCGATATCCGCGAGATGCATAAAGAGATCCGGGACCGCCTGACGGAGATCAAGGCCATCGAACAACTCCTTCAGGGAAAGTATCGGCAGTATTATCACCGCGATCCGCTGCGTTCCAAAGAGGTCTTAGAATTTGGATTTATCGCAAAGAACTGTTACTCCAAATTCGAATTTACGCTGATCCAGAGGGAGATGCAAAAGAAGGCAAAGGAGAGGGAGGCTGTTCCCAAGGTGGAGCTCAAGGGGATGCCCTACCAATGGTTTCGTTCTAAAGAGAACCAGGTCACGTTCATAAGGAACCTGCGAATCTTGGACGAGTTGGACTATGTGGCACCATCCGATTCAAAGATTGGAGAGAGGCGGGAGGTCTCCATAGACAGACCACGAAGTCTTACGCTCTTTGTCCTCTCCGGCGATGGAAAGGTCATTGAAGATCTTGAATCTCGAATTCAATTCCGAGAACATGACGTTACGGAACGATTTGCCCCAGATGAGATCCATGGTCTTTTAGCCCACTTGAAGGAGATCGATCCTTTAGAGGTGGAGCGAAAGTTTAAGGAGCTCATCGGAAGGCAAGAATTCTCGAGGCTCAAGTGTCTGCTCTTACCGATCCGTTCGGCAAAAGATCTTAAGGCCGAGATATTGGGTTTGATCAAGAAGACCCTCCAAGGGATGAGAGAAGGAGAGGTCAGAACACTTTCTATTTGACACCCTCCTCTGAAGTGGCTATAAAGAGTTCTAAAATTAGCCGAGGCAGATTGGCCGATGAATCAGAACCTCAAGGATTTCTACTTCTTCAGCGACTTTTTGAATCGGAGGGTCTTCCATCCTTCCGGAAAGAAGATAGGGAGGATCTCCGATTTAGTTGCTGAGAGGGCAGAACCCTACCCAATGATTGTGGGCCTTGTGATGCGACGGAGAGGAAGAGAGAAGAGGTTCTTCCTTCCCTGGGAGAAAATCCTACGGATCGAGCCCCAGATCACCCTTTCTGAAGAGGAGCTTCCTGCCCTTAAAAAATCTCTTCCGGAGAAGGACATCATCCTTCTTCAAGAGGAGGTGATGGATAAACAGATCGTCGATACCTTTGGGGCAAAGGTGGTGAGGGTCAACGATCTCCACTTCCTTCGAGTCGACGCTCATCTCAGGTTGGTTCATGTCGACGTGGGATTTCGTGGCCTGATGAGAAGAGTGGGATTGGAAAGGCTGATGGATCAAACCCTCCGTTGGCTCTTCTCCTATGACCTCCCCAATCAATTCATCTCATGGAAATATGTCCAACTCCTCTCGGGCTCAGATCTCCTCCAGCTCAGTGTGTCGCAAAAAAAACTCTCCCATCTCCACCCTGCAGATCTCGCCGATATTATCGAAGACCTGAGTGGTCGGGAACGATCGGCCATCTTCCATGCCCTCGATACCGAGACCGCTGCCGAGGCCCTGGAGGAGATCGACCCGAAGATTCAGAAAGCCTTGATCGAGACGATTCCTGTGGAGAAGGCTTCAGATATTGTGGAGGAGATGTCACCGAGCGATGCCGCTGATCTTCTGGCCGATCTTCCGGAGGAGAGGGCCGAGGAAATCCTCGAAGGGATGGAGCAGGAAAAGGCAGAGGATTTGAGAGAGCTCCTCGTTCACTCTGACGAGACCGCAGGCGGATTGATGACCACGGCTTACCTCAGTCTGACACCAGGGGTGACTGTTGAAACAGCGATGTCACGGTTAAGG
This sequence comes from uncultured Syntrophaceae bacterium, assembly GCA_964518775.1. Classification (GTDB taxonomy): domain Bacteria; phylum Desulfobacterota; class BSN033; order BSN033; family UBA1163; genus JACAEX01. The sequence goes on along the minus strand of CAZFJD010000221.1, from coordinate 612 downwards.
ACAGAGGCTCCCAATTTGGACGTCGTCGACTATCTCTATATTGTGGATGAAGAAGAGGTGCTCCAGGGTGTGGTGAGCATCCGAGACCTCCTGACAGCGCAATCGCATCAAACGCTCTCCGAAATTCAGGCGCCCAGGGTGGTGAGCGTCAGACTGGAAGAAGACCAGACTGAGGTGGTCGAGGCCTTTGCAAAGTACGGATTTCGAGCAATCCCTGTCGTGGATGAAGGGAACCATCTCAGAGGAGTGATCAGTTTCCGAAGTGTCTTAGAGGTCTTGGCACCCGATGCAGGATAAATAAAATGCCAATAACCAAATTCCAAATTCCAAGCTCCAAATAAATTCCAATATCCAATTACCCAATAATTAAAAAATGTTTGGTTATTGGTTATTCTGTTTTAGTACGTGGTGATCAACCCATCATGGCAGAATATGCAAAATGGATTTCCGCTTCGAAGCATTCTCTATGGAGGACGGTTGGGCTCTTCTTTATCCTGATGGGGCCAGGCATCATCACCTCCAATGTCGATAACGACGCTGGCGGCATCACCACCTACTCCTTAGCAGGTGCAGAATTCGGACTCAAACTGATCTGGTCTCTCATCCCCATCA
>CAZFJD010000220.1:0-5896 GCA_964518775.1 uncultured Syntrophaceae bacterium | reverse complement strand
TGGGCATCTGCACCTCATCATCCCGAGCGATCTTTTCGCCGTTCACATAAATATTTTTCCGCTTCTTTCGCAATCCTTCGATGTATTGCTCTTTCGTTCTCATCTTTTTTCTCCCCTCTTCTCTTTTTCCAAATTATAGTAAACGCCTAAGTAAAGTTCTCATTGCGAGGGCGGGGCCCGTGGCAATCTCAATTAGATTCCTCACTCCGCTCAGAATGACAAAAGCGAAGGGTTTGCAATGAAACCTTATGCATGCCAACTTATTTATGACTTTCACTATAGCTCTGATCAGGACAATCTCCCGAAACAAGATCTCCTTCCTCTGTCCCCTTCGCCCCTGATTCCAGCAGCGCCAGGATCCTCGTATATCTCTCGCGGGAGAGTTTGCGGTAAAGATGGTGGAAAAAAAAACCCATGATCTCCGCTCCCTGCACAACCCTTTTTGAGAACTTCTCCGGGGAAAGCTTACCCAGTGTGGCTCCGATGTAACTTTTCTGGGCCATTGCGACAATCTCTTGGAATTTGTCCTTGTAGTGTTTCAGAGCTTCGGGGTCGAACCCGTCCTTAGGACCTAAGCCGATGTTGTCCATCTCTACGATTAATTTGCCGAGGGTGATATCGTCCTGGGAATAGACCTTCTGGCCATTGCGAACCTCTGGGGTGAGAATCTTCCATTCTTCCATCTTAGCCAACCATTTTCTTCCCAAGCCCGTCGCCTCCAGGAAAGGCTCTTCACCTGAGATCTCGTTCGGCAGGAACTGGTCTACGGGTCTGAAGTATTCTCTCCGGAGATCGAGGAAAGATTGCACCTCGGGAGATTTTTTTTGATTTTTCAGAATATTTTTGATCACTCCCAAGGGGAAGAAATAACGCTCCTGGAGTTCTTTGATGAAGCGGATGCGTTCAACATAGCTTTCATCATATTCCGCAATGTTCCTTCCCTGCTTGCGGGGCTTGGGAAGGAGTCCTTCCCGAATGTAATAGTGAATGGTCTCTCTGGATACCTTGGTGCGCTGAACTAAGTCTCGGATCTTCAAGAGTCTCCCTCCTGCCCTATGAATCTTTGTGAATTATCCGATAAAGAATGTCTCCCAATATAGACCTTTTTTCCTTGTCGTTTTTAGTCAGTTCGGAACATCCTCCGCTGTTTCGGCTGAAACCGTAATCAAGCTTTTAACTTTTTATTGAGTATTACTAAATGCTATGCATAATAGTCAAGAAAAATCTTATGCCTACAGATTTCATCTTGACAAATATCTTTTTATCATTATAGAGTCGCCACAATTGAGGTTGGGGAAGAGTAGAGGAGGAATTTTATGGCGAGGCGAATTTTGCGCACCAAACTTTGTGACATGCTCGGAATCGAGTACCCCATCCTATGCGCTGGAATGGGGCCAACACTGATTGGCGAAACGACGGGTGCTCCCGTAGCCCTGGTTGTGGCTGTATCCGGAGCTGGAGGTATGGGAGTCCTGGGTGGAAGCGGTTTCACGGTGGAAGGGTTGCGCGAGGCTGTCCGGGAGATTAAAGCAAAAACAGAGAGGCCTTATGGAGTGGATCTCCTCTTACCACAAAAGCTCGACCTTAGCGGAGGATTGGGCCAGAAAGGGGTTAAAGAGCTGCCTCTGAGCGTGATGTTGAAATCCCTACCCAAACAGCATCAGGATTGGGTTAAGAAAGTGAAGGATGAGCTTCAAATTCCGGATGTGGAGCTCATGGTCAAGATGGATAGGACGACCATGCGGCCTCAGGAAGCGATTCGGGTATGTATTGAGGAAAAGGTTCCTCTCTTTTGCGCTGGCCTGGGTAATCCTGGATTCATGGTGGAGGAAGCTCATGCCGTAGGCATGAAGGTTCTCGGAATCACCGGGAACACGAAGAACGCACGCAGAATGGTCCAATCCGGAATCGACCTTTTGGTGGCTCAAGGGTATGAAGGGGGAGGGCACACAGGCCGGATTGGAACCATGGCCTTATTACCCCAGGCCATCGATGCCGCGTACCCGGTTCCCGTCCTGGCAGCAGGCGGCATCGGAGATGGTCGGGGACTGGCTGCCGCTCTTGCAATGGGCTGTATAGGGGTGTGGGTCGGGACCCGCTTTCTGGTCACGAATGAAGGAGGAGCTCTGCCGGTGAACAAAAAGCGCATCATCGATTCTGCGGATGAGGACACCCGAGTGAGTAAAGCATACACTGGCAAGACCCTGCGGGCGAGCTACAACAAGTTCCACGACCTCTGGGATAGTTCGGGATTGGAGCCGCTTCCCTTTCCAACCCAGGTTTTGATCTCTTCGGCCCTCCTGGCCAGTTTCATCGAGGGGAAGAAGGAAGGTTACGTTGGCGGTCTCGCAGGTCAGATCTCGGGGCTCATTAAAGAGATCAAACCCGCCCGCCAGGTGCTCGAGGAGATGGTGGAAGAGGCAGTGGATATCCTGACCCGTAGACTTCCAGAGAACGTAGTGGCTAAGTAAAAAGATTCATCTCAGAGACGGCTGATTTTTGTTTGACACATTTCGCTCTATGAGATATTAATTTTGAAGAAGCTTGGCATTGATCTAAATTCGGGGAAAGCGACCAATTAAATTTGAGGGGGTTTAAATATGTTTGATCTTTCCAAGTTCTCTTTGAACGGTAAAATAGCGATTGTGACCGGTAGTAGCCGCGGTATCGGCAAGGCTATTGCACTTGGCTTTGCAAAGGCTGGTGCGAGGGTTGCGCTTACGAGCCGCAAGATTAACGACCTTGAAGCTAATGTTGCAGAGATTAAGGCCTTCGGAGGTGTGGCATTCCCTATCCAGGCCCATCTTGGCAAAATGGAAGAAATAAACAGGATGGTCAACACCGTGATGGACAAGTTCGGCAGGATCGATATACTGGTCAACAATGCCGGCACCAATCCTGCCATGGGTACTGTGCTGGATGCGGATGAGCGTCTCTGGGAAACCATTATGAACCTGAACCTGAAGGGGCTTTATTTTATCAGCCAGGCGGTCGCCAATGTCATGAAGAAGCAAGGCGGCGGCAAAATTATCAATATCGCTTCCATCGATGGCATCAAGCCGGAACCTGGCGTAAGCATTTACAATATTTCTAAAGCCGGTGTCCGAATGATAACCAGCGCCTTCGCTGTAGAATTGGCCCCCTTTAATATTCAGGTTAATACGATTGCACCGGGGCCGATCAGCACTAAGTTGCTTGATTCTCATTGGTTCCACCTTCCGCCAGAAGAGGCTAGAAAGGAGAAAGAAGCACTGGCCAAAATCACGCCAATGGGGCGAATAGGCGATCCCGATGAAATAGTCGGTGCAGCGATTTACTTAGCTTCCGAGGCCTCGAGCTATACTACCGGCGCCGAGATTGTGGTCGATGGAGGAACCCTGCTGTTTGCAGCCTTGCAAGCCCCGGTACCTCTGGAAAAATAGGAAGGAACTGAGATAGATATTATGGCCGCCGGGTACTTCATGAAGAAGTATGAAGAGAAGCCCGAGTTCGAGGAATCTTTTTTCAAGATTCTTTGAGCGGATGGAGAAATCTTTGGCGCAGATTGGAAACTAATTATTCAAATCCCCCCCTTTTCTAAAAGGCGGGAAGGTGGGATTAATCATCAAGGAGAGTGAGTCATGAGTAACGAAACCCTTCTGACCTATTTTCAAAAACATGTCAAAGAGGAACCCAGTCAGGTGGCCTTGCGATACAAAGATTACGGGATCTGGCACGATGTCACCTGGGGAGAGTATGGGGAAAAGATAAGGCAGGTGGTGATGGGGTTAATCAGCCTTGGTCTCAAGAAAGGGGAATGCGTTTCCATCATCAGTGAGAATCGGCCGGAGTGGGTCTATTCCGATTTTGGGATCATGTCTGCAGGAGGGGTGTCAGCGGGAATTTACACCACCAATGCACCTGAACAGTGTGGATATATTGTACAGAACTCTGGATCGAGATTCTATATTGCAGAGAATGAAGAGCAATTCGATAAGACCCTGAAATTCAGAAAGGATACTCCCCATCTGGAAAAGGTCATCGTCATCGAGATGGAGGGCTTGAAACGTTACAAAGACCCCTTGTTGATGAGCTTTGATGACCTGTTAAAACTGGGCAAAGAGCATGATGCGAAAAATCCAGGGCTGTTTGAGCAACGGTTGAGTGAAGTTAAGCCTGATGATTTAGCTGTTCTTATTTACACATCTGGCACAACAGGTCCTCCCAAAGGAGCCATGCTCACTCACAGCAACCTCCTCTATATGAGTGAGGCAATGGTCGATGCTAATCCAATTCAAGATAGGGATGAGACCCTTTCTTACCTTCCCCTCTGTCACATCTTTGAGCAACTCTTCACTGTGATGATCAATGTCCGTTACGGTACGATCGTGAATTTCATTGAGAGTCCTGATACGGTTATGGATAATATGAAAGAGGTTTCGCCAACGGTCACCTGTGGTGTGCCTCGAATCTGGGAAAAATACGCCTCCGGGATCATGATTCGAATGTCGGATGCCACCTGGTTTAAGCGTACGGTCTTCAAGGCCTGCATGGGAATCGGGATGAAATATGCTGGGTTGAAACTGAATTTTAAACCTATTCCTCTCTACTTAAAGTTGGCTTATTCAGCGGCTTACTTGGCTGTTTTCCGGAAGCTCAAGGAGCGTCTGGGGTTTGATCGTGTTAGGGTCGCCTATTCTGGAGCAGCGCCTATCTCACCAGATGTGTTGAAGTTCTTCAATGCCATTGGGCTTCCACTGATTGAGGGTTATGGTCAGACTGAGGGTACAGGCGTCACGACTGTCAGTCGCAAAGGCCACCTGAAGATCGGTAAGGTCGGAGAGCCCCTGCCAGGAGTGGAGGTGAAGATCGCTCCTGATGGTGAGATACTCGTTAAAGGTCCAGGCGTGTTTAAGGGTTATTTTAAGAACCCGGAGGCTACAGCGGAGACGCTCAAAGACGGTTGGCTTCACTCAGGAGATGTAGGAGAGTTGGATGAGGATGGTTTTCTAAAGATTACGGACCGTAAGAAAGACCTTATCATCACGGCAGGAGGGAAGAATATTGCTCCTCAAAATATTGAGAACCAGCTCAAATTCAGCCCTTATATCAATGATGCGGTTGTGATTGGAGACCGGAGGAAATTTCTTGTGGCCCTGATAGCCATCGACGAAGAGAATGTAATCAAGTATGCCCAGGACAACAAGATTCAGTTCGGAACCTATGCCAGCCTCACCCAGGCTTCAGAGGTTAAGCAATTGATTCAGAAGGAACTGGATAGGGTGAATAAGACCCTTGCCCAGGTGGAGCAAGTAAAGAAGTTTACCATCATTCCCAAGAAACTCTATGAGGAGGATGGCGAGGTCACGCCCACGATGAAGGTGAAACGAAAGTTCATCAATGAGACTTATAAGGATATTATTGAGAAGATGTATCGCTCAGGTTCAGATTAGCATAGCGCAGAGTGCATAGAGCATAGCTAAGCGAGAAACGCCAAATCCCAAGTAAACTTCAATATTCAGATTTCAAAAATCACTCACACTTTCCCTCTCTCCAACGGGACTATGTCGTTATGCCATTCTGAGGCGTCAGACGAAGAGTTTCCGTATCCAAAACTCCAGGGAGTGAAAGTTGAGATTTGAATTGTCAGACATTTTTGAACTAATTTTTGATTTGCAACTTCAACAAATCTTGCTCTGGAACGATTCTGTGGCCCAACGATTACGGCTGGAAACCAGGAATTCAAATTGAATAGTTGGAAATCAAATCGAAACATTCTCGATGGCCTGAAAACAGAAGATAGATAGCAGATATTAAAACCTTCAAGAAGCGATCCGGCCTCGTCCCCATCCAGTCATTGGTATCACCTACAAACCTGCGATGGGGAGATGATCTGAGAGTCGATGATTATCGAAGG
>CAZFJD010000219.1:3165-5916 GCA_964518775.1 uncultured Syntrophaceae bacterium | reverse complement strand
GCGATCTCCCGCATCCTCGGGTCCAAGGCATCCCTGAGTCCATCTCCCAAGAGATTGAGAGCCATGCACGTAATGAGAATGGCCACCCCTGGAAAGATGCTCATCCAAGGGGCCTCCCGGATGAAGAGCCGACCTGAGCTGATGATGTTCCCCCAGCTGGGTATATCCGGTGGCACTCCCACTCCTAAGAAGCTTAAGGAGGCCTCTGCAAGAACAGAATAGGCGAAGATGAAGGTTGATTGGACGATCAGTGGAGGGATGCAGTTTGGCAGGACGTGTTTAAGCGTTATTCTGAGATCACGAGCGCCCAAGGCGCGGGCTGCCTGCACATAGACCATCTCCCTGACTACCAAGACAACACTTCGAATGATCCTTGCGGTCCGGGGCATGTAGATGAAGGAGAGGGCGATGATGACGTTGAGGACACTTGGACCCAGAACCGCCATCAAGGCAATGGCCATGACCATTGCTGGAAAGGCCATCAGGCCATCCATGATTCGCATGAGGATATTATCGAGAAAGTCATAATATCCCGCCAAGATCCCCAAGATGACGCCAACCAAAGAGGTGAAGAGCATCACGGCTCCTCCAACAAGGAGGGAGACCCGGGTACCGAAGAGGACTCGACTGAAGACGTCTCGACCGAATTCATCTGTCCCGAAAAGATGTGAAGCGCTTGGCCCCTGAAGTCGAACGCTGACGTCAAGCCTTAGCGGTTTATAATGGGTCAGGTGAGGAGCAAAAACGGCGATGAAGATCGTCAGGAGTAGGAGGAGAGCACCAAGAATCGCCGTCCCCTTACGCCGAAAGACCTCTAACCATGAGACCCTTAAACCGAGCTCCTCTTCAAAAGGTTCAGTTTCCTTGATGGCCGTTTCCAATCCCTTCTCCTAAACGTATTTCACCCTTGGGTCGATATACACATAAAGGATATCGATGATGAGATTGATCAGGACATAAGCCGCCGCAATAAAAAGGACACAGCCTTGAATGACCGGATAATCCCGGCGAAGAACAGAGGAGATGATGAGAAGTCCGACCCCAGGAATGTTGAAGACGATCTCGGTGACGACTGCGCCTCCGATGAGTACAGCAAAGCTGGTTCCGATCACAGTGACCGTTGGAATGAGGACGTTTCTCAAGGCATGCTTGAAGATGACCAACCCTTCGGCCAACCCCTTCGATCTGGCAGTGCGAATGTAATCCTGGCCCATGACCTCCAGCATGGAGGAACGGCAGATCCGAGCGATCAAAGCCGACTGATTGAAACCCAGGGACAGAGCAGGAAGGATCATATAGCTCAGGTTCTCCCATAGGCCCGAGGAGAGCGGTGCATAGCCAGCCGCAGGGAGCCAATTGAGGAGTACGGAAAAGACCTCAATGAAATTCAACCCCAGCCAGAACGTGGGTATCGAGACTCCTAAGATCGCAAAGATCATCAAGGTTCGATCAAGCCAGCCATTGGGCTTCACTGCCGAGGCGATCCCTGCAGGAATACCAATCACGATCGCCACAATGAGGGAGAGGGTGATCATCACCAAGGTCGGTTCTGCTCTTTCGAGGACGGCAGTCGTGACAGGTCTACCTAAGAATATGGAATCTCCTAAGTTTCCTTGGAGGATTCTTGACAACCATATCAGGAATTGGGAGTAGATCGGCCTGTCCAGACCCATTTGGGTCCGGAGTCTCATCACCTCGGAAGGCGTGGCATTGGGTCCTAAGAGCACAGCGGCAGGATCCCCGGGAATGAGATGGACCAGAAAGAAGACGACCGTCGCCACAATAAACATCACCGGAATGAGCGCGACGATTCTCCGAATCAAATATCCCAGCAAATCCTGCCCCCGTTCAACTCTATTTTTCGATCCAGACATTCCAGAAGAAGGTCTCGATCAGGTTCTTATGCCCCTTGACCGTCTTCTGCTTCAGTCTGAGGATAAAGAAATCGCCAAATTTAAGGACTGGAACTTCATCCCAAAAGTTTTTTTGAATCTCTTTCCATATCTCAAACCTCTTTTCAAATGCCATCTCCTGAGCCAATCGGTTCATCAGGCTCTCAATGCTTGGGATGCACGTCCAGCCTGGCCAATCGCAATTGAGGACCAAGACATAGGTTGGATCTCCGAAGAAGATCATCCCCGTGACAAAAGCATCATACATGGTCGGATCATTTCGTCGCTGAACCACAGTGGCCCAGTCCAGCACTTGAAGATCGATCTTAAATCCCACATCCTCAAGCTGCTGCTTCACCACCAGCGAGGACCTATACATCCAGTCATAGGCCATGCTGCACATCCAGCGGATGGGCTCCCCTTTGTATCCTGACTCTTTGAGGAGCTGCTTGGCCTTCTCCTTATTCTTCTGATTGTACTGTTCCTTTCCGATGTCGGTCCACCAGAGCTGTTCCTTAAACATGAGGCTGTTATCCAATCGGAAAAATTCTTCCTGGCCAATCGCACCCTTCATCACAGCCTCCATGTCCAGGGCAGCCAAGGCCGCCTGCCGAAGCTTCTTATTGGTGAAAGCCCCCATCTTCTTGTTAAAGACGCCAACGATATATTCCTTTGGCTTCACGATGATCGTGTCCAACCTGGGATTTGCCCTTAAACGTTTATAGGCGTCAGGTGCAACCCAGTCGGCAAACTGGTAATCTCCACTCTCTGCGCCCGCGATTCTTGTTGCCACTTCAGGAACTGGGATGAAGAGGATCTCATCCACATAAGCGATCTTCTTACCCCCAAACCCACTCTG
>CAZFJD010000219.1:0-3065 GCA_964518775.1 uncultured Syntrophaceae bacterium | reverse complement strand
ATGACGTTATACTTATCGTCAAGGGTAAAAAGAGGCTCCAGGTAGTGGCAGGAGATCGTAAAGACGATCGTCGCTGTGGTCCAGTGTCCGTCAATCGTAGGAGGTTCACTGCTCATGGCAACTCTCAGCGTCCCTCCAAATCTCGGTTCTGCGGCTTTCAGAGCAGTCTGGTAAAAAAGGATTAAAAAAAAGGATAAGAAAACGACAACGGTGAGATATAAACTTCTACGCTTCATGATGCCCTCCTTTCTATGATTCAAGAGCCTATTAATGTTTAAAAAGTGATTGTTCACCTCCCTTCTTTCTAAAAATGGAGATCCTTCACAAAAGGAGCTCGAGCAAGAATCTGAAAAACAATATTGAGATTATAGATCGTTCGATAATCCTCGTGCTCATAGCGGATGGTCCGAGGTCCAATCCTCTCGACACCGGGGATGAAAGAGCAGATCATCGCCATTGTCGGGCCAGTGAAATCGATCTCTAAACGAACGGGAGGAATCAATCGTTTCGGCTTGAAGGAACGGAGATTTAAGACCGCTTCCTTCGCTCCATTCCGAATCAGGATCCTGCTCTCTTCAGGCGGGATCAGTTTGGCGGAAAAGCGATCGATCCCTTCTTTGGTCGCCACACAAACCACATTCCCCAAAAACTCCTGTGCCTCCTTGCAGGTCTGAACATCCCCAACTACCAGAGCCACCGGCACTCCATAATATCCTGCAAGGCTGGCGTTCATATGCATCTCACCGACCTGACTGCCGTTCAGTCGAACCGCATAAATGTCTTTTGCCAACCAGGTATGGGAAAGCACGGCCGTCGGACTGATTCCTGCGCCACTGTGGGTGAGAAGAAAGGCTCCATCGAAAGAGGGGGCAATCCCGCACATATGAAAATCTGGTTTCACATGGCCCTGAATATATCTCACGAACGAAGGAAGAGCTTTGGGAAGAAGGTAGGTCATTTCGAAATGGGCCTCGTTGACCAAGAACTCCTTCGCCCCGGCTTCAAGGGCTCCGTCAATCATCGCTTGAATATCGCCCTGCCACAGATGGCGCATCTTTTCAAACTCTGGCCCCCGATCCGGCAACACATGACTTGGCGTCACCACGCCGGTTGCGCCTTCAAAGTCTGCTGAGATGTAGATCTTCATCGGTGATCTTTCCTCTGGACTTCATCGACATGCAAAATCTTCTTTCCTCATCAAATCGACCCTGTTGGAACGATTGGCCCTGACGAAAAGATTTGACTTTGGGGAAAATTTTTAGATACAATCCTGTATACTATTTTTAGAAAGATCCTGTCAACCCTTTTCGTCTTGTCACGGAGGATGCTCAGTGAACTCATTTAAAACTCTTTTCAGTCCCTTCCGCATTGGAAATGTAACGCTCAGAAATCGGATCGTCATGCCACCGATGGCCACTAACTTTGCAGGTCCAGATGGCTCTGTGAACGAGCGACACATGGCCTACTATGTCGAGCGGGCAAGAGGCGGTGTGGGGTATATCACGTTTGAGCATACGGGCGTGTTAAAACAGGGGAGAGCTTTTCCCAATATGGCCCTCATCGATTCGGATCAGAACATCCCATTTTTTAAAAAATTGATGGATGCGATTCATCAAGAGAACGGAAAGATTGTGATTCAGATCAATCATGCTGGCCGACAAACCTCTTCCTCCACGACTGGATCTCCGATTGTTGCCCCTTCTGCCATCCCCTGCCCGGTTCGAAAGGAGATGCCTCAAGAGCTCTCCATCGAGGAGATCCAAAAGATCGTCGAAGCCTTTGCCATGGCTGCATGGCGTGTCAAGGAATCAGGTGCGGATGGCGTGGAGATCCATATGGCTCATGGCTATCTCATCAATCAATTCCTCTCGCCCTTCTCTAACAAAAGGGAAGATGAATATGGGAGTGATTTTGATGGGCGAATGAGGATGGCCATGGAGGTATTGAGAGCGGTCCGAAATAAGGTGGGACCCGATTTTCTGGTCCTCTGCCGTCTCAGCGCCGATGAGTATGTGGAGGGTGGACTGAAACTGGAGGATGCGAAGGAAATCGCCAAGGCACTGGAGATCAATGGCGCAGATGGTCTCCATGTTTCTGCCTGTGTGGCAGCCTCAGGGCATCTGAATCATCCTCCTTATTACGTGGAGGAGGGTGTCTTTGTCCACCTCGCCCAAGGGATCAAATCTGTGGTGGGCATTCCAGTGATCACCGTGGGAAGAATCCGCACCCCTCAATTGGCAAACCAGATATTAGAAGAGAATAAAGCTGACCTCATCTCCATGGGGAGGGCTTTGATTGCTGATCCACACCTCCCCCTAAAAACGCTTCAGGGTAGGAGCCAAGAGATCCTTCCTTGTATCTCCTGCAACCGCTGTATTCTAAGCATTCGAAAAGGCGCCCTTCAGTGTGCGGTCAACCCGGAAGCTGGGCGGGAAGGTATATTCAAACTCAAAAAGACAGATCGTCCGAAAAGGGTCTGTATTATCGGAGGCGGTCCTGCAGGGATGAAGGCCGCTCAGATTTCTGCGCAAAGGGGCCATCAGGTCACCTTATATGAAGAGAAGGAAAAGCTGGGAGGTCGATTTCTACTTGCTGCCATTCCTCCTAAAAAGGAGGTTCTGAAGGACTTTGTCGAATGTCTCAATAAGCAACTCAAAAAACTTCCGATCAGAATTCTTTCAGGCAAACCCTTTGATCCGGGTTTGTTAGAGAAAGAGAAACCCGATGTGGTGATTGTGGCCACAGGCGCCAAACCCTTCTTTCCGCCGATCGATGGCATTCAGACATTTAAGGCTGTTGCGGTCGAGGACGTCTTGTCGGGCTCTGCTTCTCTTGGTCGGAAGGTTCTCGTCGTTGGGGGCGGAGGCATCGGTGCTGAGGTGGCAGACCATCTTTCCGAAAAAGGAAAAGAGGTAACCCTCGTTGAGATGAGAGAAGGGATTGCCTTAGACCAGGTCGTCCATCTACAACATTTCTTGAATAAGAGGCTCAGAGAGAAAGGGGTTCAGATTCTGACTTTAACCAAAGCCGTCCGCTTTGAAAAAGAAGGATTATGGGTCGAAGAT
>CAZFJD010000218.1:3564-5945 GCA_964518775.1 uncultured Syntrophaceae bacterium | reverse complement strand
AGCAATATTTTAAACGTGAATGCGAAATTCTTGTCGAATTGGTCGCCAAGATTGTCGAATCGGATTATTTATCGAAAACTACAAGAAAATCCCTCTCTGATATAAAGGATGATCGACAAACCTTTCCTCTTAAAACTTATGAGAGATCAAATCCATCCGAATCCTAAAAAAGGATCAACCTATTGAAAATTCAAGATAAATCAAGGTGGTTTTAAGATTGGCACAGCTATTGCTCTTACCAAAGTAAAACTTAATCGAAGGGAGGTGAGATGAATGAGAAAGTCGATCATTAGCTTAGGACTGGTAGCCTTGATGTTTTTGGGTGTCACATACGTCTATGCGCAAGGCCGAAGTTTTGGCCCAGGACATAAAGGGGAGCCATGCTTAGAGGCTTCGAATCCTGGGAAATGGTCAACCCTGACCCCAGAGCAGAAGACCAAGTTCCAAGAGTTGCGCCAGAAGCTTAATGAAGAGACAGCCCAATTAAGAGGGACTATCCTCACCAAGAGGCTGGAACTTCAATCTCTCTGGACAAACCCAAAGGCCGATCCCAAGGCCATCATGGATAAGGAAAAAGAATTATGGGATCTTCAAAATCAGATGAGAGACAAAGTCATCCAATTGAAATTGGAGGCTCGAAAGATCCTTTCGCCAGAGCAGCTCGCTGAATTTGGACCTGGTTGCGGGATGGACCCTGGTTTTGGTCGTGGTCACATGATGGGTCATGGCCGCGGAAGAGGCTATCATGGTGGAGGTTGGGGAATGTGGCAGTAACCACTGGTCACCCATAAACGCAAAAGGGAAGGAGTTCGTCTCCTTCCCTTCTTATTTTTGACCCATTCACCTGCGACAAGTCTTCGGCGTGAGAGTTCGCAATGAGCTCAGTCGAACGCTCCGGTATTTATGTCGGGGAGTCAAAAGGTTGCAATGCCTCGCTGAAGCGTGGATGAAATCCTCTGTGTACCGCGGCCAGGGATGATCCAGCAGGAATGCCTTCCTGCCTTGCCGGCAGGCAGGCGAAAATCTTATCAAGCGGATGGTCTAGATTTTTGAAGGTACGGGTAACATTCACCATCAATAGCACAGTCCTTGCACTGTTGGGTCATTCTTTTAGTTCAGGACCAAGCTGATGTTGCCGCTATAAGATTTTCTCCAGCATCCCCGCCGGATCTCGGCAAATTCCGACGGGAGAGCGAGGCGTTACAAAGGGGTTTGACTTTTTACTACTGTTTCGATATCTTTTTAAAAGTATCAGTGCATCCACCGACCTGAGATCACCCAACTAACGGAAAAAGATATCTATAATGAAGCAAAAGATATATCTCTTTTCCCTCTGTTTCCTTTTTATTTGTCTGCTGCTGTCTCCTGCTTTTTCTCAACCTTCGGGAATGAGAGTGGGACCAGGAATGGGAATGAGACACCCAATGGGAGAAGGTCGGTGCTGTAGAGCATCGGAGCTCAATCTCTCCCGAGAGCAGGCAAAAGAATTGGAACTCCTCCAGCAGGTCTACTTTCGAGAGACGCAACTTCTTCGGGCTCAGCTTTTCTCAAAACGGTTGGAACTCCGGGAGATACTCACGAATCCAAATGTGAAAATAGAGTCCATCCGCTCCAAATCCTCTGAGATTAATGAAATACAGTCCAGATTTGAGGAAAAAGCCCTCGAATACCTGATCAAGGTGAGGAGCCTCCTCAACCCCGAGCAACTAAAGAGTTGGAATCCAGAGGAAGAGTTTCCCCTCTTACGGCGAATGATGCATGGTCCTGACGCCATGGGGCCCATGCGGCCAAGAAAGAACCTGCCAGCCATGGAGAGATTTAGGGAAGAGTAAGGGCCGGGGATTATTTTGTTTAAAAAAGGAAATAAGATTAAACGAAGTTTCTCACCCATCTACCTTGCAATCTTCTCAGGAATCATCCTCATCATCCTCATCGTCAATGGCATTATGGAAATCAACCGAACGAGGAAGGGATTCTATCGTTTATTGGAAAGGGAGGGAATCGTCCTCATTCAACACTTCGAAAAAAATATCCAGGAGGCGTTCGCCTCACTCCAGGTGATCGAAAGTGCTTCAGGAAGCCAGCTTCTTCATCCACCTATTTCGGGATTTCTTTTCGGCCTTGAGGAATCGGTTGCAGAGTACCTTGTGGAGATCGCCTATCGGCTGGATCAGCTGGACAATGAAAGGCCTCTGAATTCCTCTGACTTCCAGTCCCTCATGAACCAATATCTTCTCGCTTCGATGGAGATTTACGACTCCAAAGGGAATCTGATGAGAGGCTCGCCTTCTTCAATCCCTTCCCATGGAAAGAAGAGGCTTCTTCAAGACCTGGTCGAAAAGAAGCGTTCAGTGGTCATTGATCTCTTCGGAAAGCCACTC
>CAZFJD010000218.1:0-3554 GCA_964518775.1 uncultured Syntrophaceae bacterium | reverse complement strand
GATCAACGCTTCTCCATCGGGGTGTGGCGAAAGACTAACCCAGGCATCATTGTCCTTTATCTCAATGGCAAACAGATGAAGATCCTCTTTCGCCAATTTGCGATGCAACGCGCCATCTCCGACATCGGTCTCAGGGAGGGAATCCTCTATCTTTCCGTCCACGATGCCCAACTGAACACCCTCGGCCACACCGATCCAGGTTTCATCGGGGAAAAAGAAGAGGATCCTTTCCTGAAAGGTTCGCTGCAAAGTCCGAACCCTCTTTCCCGTCTCTTCCAGACTGAAAAGGGACAAGAGGTGTTTGAAGTGGTGAAGTCCTTCTCTCTCAAGGATCAACCCATGGGGCTGATCCGTATTGGCTATTCCCCAAAAGAGATCCACCTTCTTCTCAGCCAGATCAGGAAGAATGTAGGTCTCTCGATCTTCTTCTTTCTCATTTTAGGCATTTCGGCGATCACTTTAATCTGGGTGAATCAGAACCGCCATCTCATGAAGATGAAGGAGATGGAAGACCGTATCCAATTGGCGGAAAGACTCTCCTCCCTTGGCCATTTAGCTGCCGGGGTCGCCCATGAGATCCGCAACCCCCTCAATGCCATTGGCATGGGCCTCCAGAGGCTCAATAGGGAATTTTTACCCACGGAGGAAACAAAAAAGGAAGAATATCTCTCCTTCACGGAGTTGATTTTCAAAGAGATCAGAAGGGTCAACGAAATCATCGAACAGTTTCTCACGCTCTCCCGACCTTCCCAACTCAACTTGAAATCATCCTCCCTTCAAGATCTCCTGAAGCATCTGGTCATTCTCCTTCAGGAAGAGGCCTCTTCCCAAGGTATTCGCATTCAAACAGAAATGAACTCTGATCTCCCCTTCATCAAGATGGACAGTGAGAAGTTGACACAGGCCCTCATGAATATTATGAAGAATGGGATGCAGGCGATGGAGAAGGGAGGAGTCCTTCGCATCGAGACTCAGGCCTTTAAGGATCGAGTGGAGGTGTC
Organism: uncultured Syntrophaceae bacterium; assembly: GCA_964518775.1. Classification (GTDB taxonomy): domain Bacteria; phylum Desulfobacterota; class BSN033; order BSN033; family UBA1163; genus JACAEX01. The sequence goes on along the minus strand of CAZFJD010000218.1, from coordinate 2,553 downwards.
GATCTCCGATTCAGGTTCTGGGATTCCGGCAGATCAGATGGAAAGGATCTTTGACTATTACTACACCACAAAGGAGAAGGGAGTGGGATTAGGCCTTCCCATTGCCCATCGAATCATCGAAGCTCATGGTGGTCAACTCAATATGGACAGTCAGGTGGGAGTCGGGACGAAAGTGACGATCACATTGCCCATTGAAAGACGAGGAGGCAGTAGGCAGTAATCAGTCAATGAGTCAACCCTTCGACTCCCCGGCCTGAAGGCCTGGGCTTGCTCAGGGTTGACCCTGAGCGGCGCTTCTTTACCCCGCCTTAAAAGGCGGGGCTTGGCGCCGCCGAATGGGTCAATAAGAATATCACTACCTTTTAGGAAGAAGGAATGGAGAAGGCTCGGATACTTATTGCTGAGGACGAGAAAGCTCAAAGGGAGCTCCTTGAGGGCTTTTTGAAGAAGGAGGGATTTTCTGTCGAGACGGCCGCCAATGGCCGTCAGGCACTTCAGAAGCTTGAGGGAAGCCTTTTCGATCTCGCCCTGATTGACTATAAGATGCCTGAACTCGACGGACTCCAAACACTCCGTGAGATCCGAAGGCTCTCCCCTGAGCTTCCAGTGGTAATGATGACAGCTTACGGAACGGTAGAGACCGCCGTGGCCTCTATGAAGGAAGGGGCTCTGGACTATCTCACCAAGCCGATTGATCTGGATGAGCTTCTCCTCATCCTCAACAAAGTCATCGAACGATCCAACCTGATTCGCGAAAATAGAGAGTTGAGGATACAACTCCAGGAACGCTATACGTTCAACAACATTGTCTATGGAAGCCCTAAGATGGAAGAGGTGATGGGGCTTGTGGCTCGCGTGGCACCCAGTCAAGCAACTGTTCTTATCAGAGGGGAGAGCGGGACAGGAAAAGAACTGATTGCCCATGCGATCCATTATGGGAGCCCGCGCGCGGAAAAGCCGTTCGTCAAGGTCAACTGTGGGGCCATCCCTGAGACGCTCCTTGAGAGTGAACTCTTTGGCCATGAGAAAGGCGCCTTTACAGGAGCAGTTCAAAGAAGGATCGGTCGATTTGAAGAGGCTGATGGTGGAAGCATCTTTCTCGATGAGATCGGAGATCTTGCCCCTGGCACTCAGATCAAGCTCCTCCGGATTCTTCAAGAGAAGGAGTTTCAACGCCTGGGATCAAACCTCACGCTCAAAACAGATGTGAGGGTGATCGCGGCGACTCACCGAGATCTCGAGGAGGCCATCAGACAGGGACAATTTAGAGAGGACCTCTACTACCGACTGAACGTGATATCGATCCGTCTCCCTCTCCTAAGGGAGAGGCGGGAGGATATCCCTCTTCTCATCGACCATTTCTTAAAAAAATATTCCGCACAGAATCAGAAATCGATCTCCGACATATCCAAAGAGGCCAGAGCACTTCTCCTCCAATATTCCTATCCGGGGAACGTGAGAGAACTGGAGAATCTCATCGAAAGGGCTGTGGTTCTCTCTCGGGGAGAGATCATGACAACACAAGATCTTCCTTTCCACTTAAGAGAGGGAAGGCCCGAAAGGCCATGGGGGGTTCAAGGAAAGGCGAAGAGCCTACCGGAATCGCTTGAAGAGATCGAAAGGGATTTGATCGTCAAAGCCCTGCATCAACATCAGGGAATTCAGACCAAGGCTGCTGAGAGTCTTGGCATCAGTGAGAGGGTCCTTCGATATAAGATGAAGAAATATAGAATTCGGTTGCAATGAGGTGAAAGAATCATGACCTACTACCGATATCGTTTCTCTTTTGGTTATGGCTTGACGCCCATCATTAAAAAACTGATGATCGTCATGGGGGCTGTTTTCCTCCTCCAAATGGTGGTGAACGATCGTATCAGCTTTTACCTTGGACTCGTCCCCATCCTGGTTTGGAAAAAATATTTCCTGTGGCAACTGGCCACTTACATCTTTCTCCACGGCGGGATCACGCACCTCCTCTTTAACCTCTTAGCCCTCTGGATGTTCGGTGGAGAGTTAGAAAGCTACTGGGGATCGAGAAAGTTCCTACGATACTTCTTCTTTTGCGGAATCGGTGCTGGTATCTGTACCGTCCTCTTCACCCCGTATCAGTTCATCCCTGTGATCGGAGCCTCTGGAGCGATTTACGGAATACTCTTGGCCTTTGGATGGCTCTTTCCCAACCGTCCCATTTACATCTACTTCCTTTTCCCGATCCCAGCCAAATATATGGTGATCATTTTTGGCCTCATCGAGCTCTTCTCCTCGACGGAGGGGACAGGAGGGGGTGTGGCTCACCTCACCCATCTGGGTGGCTTACTCTTCGGCCTTTTCTATATGGCCTATCCAACCCTCCGACAAAAAATTCGGCGGGAATACTATCGAAGGAAGTGGTCTCAAAGAAGACCAGGAGACGGGAATTACTACCATTGATCACGGGTATTAAAACACGAGATTGCTTCACTCCGTTCGCAATGACAATTGACGAGTAATCCTATTTTTTGTCATTGACTATATGAAAGCGCTGCAACACCCGGATGGTGTAGGATGGTTTGG
>CAZFJD010000217.1:0-5961 GCA_964518775.1 uncultured Syntrophaceae bacterium | reverse complement strand
TGGACAATTTTAGTCGCCTCAAATGCCAGGATCTCTTTGGCTTTCCGGATATCAGCTCCTCTTAACTTTCCATATTCTTTTACCTCTTCCATAGAAAGAAAAGTGAAAAGGGCTAAAAATCTCTTCACATCCCGATCATCTGTATTGATCCAAAATTGGTAATATTCATAAGGAGATGTGCGCTCAGCATCTAACCAGATCGCTCCCTTCTCCGTTTTCCCCATCTTTTTCCCATCCGCAGTCATGATCAGTGGGGATGTGATCCCGCATGCCTGTTTTCCTTCAAGACGCCGGATCAGATCGACCCCCGCCACAATATTGCCCCATTGATCGCTCCCTCCCATTTGCATCAAACAATCATAATTTTTAAAAAGATACCAGAAATCGTAAGCCTGAAGGAGTTGATAATTAAATTCGAGAAATGAGAGTCCCGTTTCTAAACGAATCTTCACGGATTCGGTTGCTAACATCCGATTGACGCTAAAATGGACGCCCACGTCACGAAGAAAATCGATGTAGTTGAGCTTTGTCAGCCAATCGGCATTGTTTAATAGAAGAGCACGGTCTTCTGAAAAATCTAAGAACTTCGCGAACTGGCTCTTTTGGGCTTCCGCATTCTGATGAATCTCCTCATAGGTCATAATCTGCCGCATCTGATCCTTACCGCTTGGATCGCCTACTAATCCAGTCCCACCTCCTACCAAAGCGATCGGCCGATGGCCATGTCTTTGCATGTGAGCCAGTGACATAATGGGTACCAGATTCCCCACATGAAAGCTGGAGGCGGTGGGGTCGAAGCCGATGTAGCAGGTGACCTTCTCTCTTAAAAGCTCCCTGACCCAAACCTCATCGGTCACCTGTTCAATAAAGCCCCTCTCTTCGAACACGTCGTAAACCGTCCTTTCGTGTTTCGTCATTTTCATTGGCTTAACTCCGCTCATGTAGTGGAACTCTGATCCTTTCAATACGCTTCGACTTCCCTGTCGTTACGTCGACCTCCACCACCACTCCTTGGAGTTCGATCTCCTCTGTGGCCACATCAAATTTCCAAGGAATCTGGGTTAATAGGCGTTCTAAGGCGACCTGTTTCCGAATTCCGATCACCGAGGCTAAAGGGCCCGTCATTCCCACATCGGTGATGTAGGCCGTCCCCTCCTTCGATATCCTTTCGTCACTGGTTTGGACATGGGTATGGGTTCCCAACACAGCACTTACTTTTCCATCGAGAAACCAACCCATTGCCATCTTCTCAGAAGTGGCCTCTGCATGAAAATCGACAATGATGATCTTAGTCTCCTTCTTCAATGTCTCAACTTCCCTCTCTCCGACCCGGAAGGGGCAGTCCAGATGCTTCATGAAAACCCTGCCCTCCAAATTGAGGATTCCGACTTTGATACGGTTGTTCAATGAAAAGAGTCCCTTTCCGCGGCCTGGAACGCCATCAGGATAATTCGCAGGCCTGAGAATTCGACGCTCCTCATCTAAGAAAGGAATAATCTCTTTTTTAGCCCAAATATGATTTCCAGAAGTCAGGACATCCACCCCTTGATTCAAAATATCTATTGCGATAGGAGGGGTGATGCCCATTCCTCCTGCCGCATTCTCTCCGTTTGCAATCGTGAACTCGATTCCATACTTTGCGATGACCTTTTCTAAGACCGCCTCGACGGCCTGTCGCCCGGCTTTTCCGATGATGTCACCAATAAAAAGAATCTTCATATCAAAGCCCGTTGAAACAGTGATCAGTTGTCAGTGATCAGTCTGCAGTATTACTGTCATTGGTCACTGGTTACTGATTACTGGTCACTGATCACTGTACTATTTTGCAATATCCACAGCACGCATTTCTCTGATCACTGTTACCTTGATCTGTCCGGGATAGGTCATCTCCTTTTCAATCTTCCGGGCGATGTCTCTGCAGAGGACCACAGAATCTTCATCCGAAATGCGATCGGGCTGGACCATGATGCGGACTTCCCTTCCCGCTTGAATAGCGTAAGACTTTTCGACCCCAGGGAAAGACTGGGCGATCTTTTCCAGGTCCTCCAGGCGTTTGACATAGGTCTCTAACATCTCCCGTCTGGCTCCTGGCCTCGCTCCTGAAAGGGCGTCCGCAGCTTCGATCAAGATATCTAACATGGATTCCGGCTTCTCTTCCTCATGATGGGCAGCGATCGCATGAACCACAACCGGCGACTCGCCATACTTCTTTGCCAATTCTGCTCCGATCCTTCCATGAGGTCCTTCTGTTTCATGATCGACCGCCTTTCCAATATCATGGAGAAGTCCTGCCCTTTTCGCCTGTTTCACATTGATTCCAAGCTCAGAAGCCATGATGCCACAAAGGAAGGCCACTTCTAAAGAATGCTGATAGACATTCTGGCCAAAACTTGTTCGATACTTGAGCCGGCCGATCAGCTTAATCAATTCTGGATGAATCCCATGGACGCCTACATCAAAGGTTGCCTGTTCACCGGCTTCGCGGATCGTCGCATCTACCTCCTGTTCCACTTTTTGGACGATCTCTTCAATCCGAGCTGGATGGATCCGTCCATCACTGACCAGACGCTGCAGTGCGATTCGAGCGATTTCTCTTCGAATCGGGTTGAATCCTGAAAGGATCACGGCCTCTGGGGTATCGTCGATGATTAAATCAATTCCCGTTGCCGCTTCAAGGGCTCGGATATTACGACCTTCGCGGCCGATGATACGGCCCTTCATCTCTTCATTAGGCAAATTGACCACGGATACGGTCCTTTCGGCCACATACTCTCCAGCATAGCGCTGAATCGCCAAGCTGATGATCTCCTTGGCCTTCTTATCCGCCAGTTCCCTTGTTTCGTCCTCAATCTTCTTAATCCTCTTAGCTGCCTCATGTTTGGCTTCGTTCTCCATGGATTCGATCAGCAATTGCTTTGCCTCTTCAGAGGACATCTTTGCAATGCCCTCCAATTGGACTCTCTGTTTTTCAAGAAGAGCAGCCACCTTCTTCTCCTGCTCCTGAATCGATTTCTCCTTTTGAATCAAACTGGTCTCCCTTCGGCCCACATCCGCTTCTTTCGTATCGAGAAGTTCGATCTTCTTGTCCAGATGCGATTCTCTCTGGATGATCCTCTTCTCTAAACTTTGCAACTCTTGGCGCTTGTCCGCCATCTCTTTTTCAAACTCAGCCTTCTCTTGATAGAATTTGTCTTTGGCTTGGAGAAGTGCCTCTTTCTTTAAGATCTCTGCCTTCTGTTCGGCCTCCTCGATCAGACGCCTGGCGACCTCTTTCGCCGAAACGATCCTTGCCTCAGAAAACCTCTTTCTCACCAGGAACCCAACGACTCCTCCGAGAAACGCAATAACGCAAACGATGATGATGTACATCTCGAGTGATAGCTTCAAGGGTCCATTCACCTCCCTTACGATGAAAATAGCGTGAGTTGAGATTCGTGATGGGTGACTCGATTGATAGAGATGGGTCCCCTGCACGAATCGTCAGGATGAGACCGTCAAATCTGATGGGGTAGGGGATGGGACAGGTTTAGCCGAGCCCGACAGGGAGCAAAGAATGAAGAGAATCCCGATGGTGAGTTCCAACTCGCCTCTTTTATGTCATGAAATCCTACCTCGCCGAAAAAGGAGAAGCCATAGGGTTCCTTCCACGTCTTCAGTTTCGGATCGGTTTGAAGACCAACCCCTTCTCTCCATGGGCTCCCCATGGTCAAAACCTTCAGTAGGATCTCAGTCATCTTCATAACGATTGTCGTCATCAAAATTATCTCCCCCCTGCCTTCGCTGTCAGCACCCAGTAGGCAGGGCGTATCGGGATCGATCACATCCTATCCTTTACTCTATTCCACGACACCTTCGCCCACCCAGGACGGTGTTCATCCCTAAGCAATCGAAACCTTTTCTACCTCCTCCCCAGCTAATTCCACATCAATCTTTTCCGCTAAGTCTTTTGACTTCGTCTCAATTTCACGGAGAAGGGTGACTCTCTTCTCTTTCTCCCTTAATAGATCATCTGCAATGTTGAGCGCTGTTAATATCGCCACATTCAACGTGGAGACGCTCCTCGTTTTCTTTAAGACCTCCTCCATCTTCTCGTTGACGTACCTCGCCACCTCTTGGATATGACCCTCCTCCGCATCGGTCTTGACGGTGTAAGTTTGACCAAAGACCTGAATTTCGACCAATCGTTCTTTTCCCATCTTGCGCCTTCCCCTGAAAGTCGATGCCCGGGCGAGAGCTAAATATCGATACTTCTCAAGCGATGAAGAAGTTGATCGATCCGTGTCTTGACCTTCTCTCTATCCCGAGAGAGCAGTTCCAACTTCTTCTCTAATCGGATCAACTTCTCCCTCTCCGCATCGAGCGCAACTGCCAATGTATCTCGCTCTTCCCTAATTTCCTGATACCTCTTTAAGAGGATCCTGACCTTTTCTTCAAGGTCTCCCAGGGGTCTTCGTTCTTCCTCCAGGATGATCCTCTCATTTTTTTCGACCGATGATATTTCTCCTGCCATAGAAAGTCAATCCTTGGGCCGTTTCCAGAAAATAAAGGCCTCGCCGGACGGTCACGGTAACGATGCCGGTATCGCTGAAGGGTAACGTTGTTCGTCTCCAAAACCTGTTCCTGACAGGTTCAGGAATCTTTTAACCCTAACCCCTTTGACGATAAACGAAACTGGCCTCGTAGCCGTAACCTTAACCTAAAAACTTGGCCGATTTCATCATTCGTGACCAAGCCATCATGACCCATTGATCGGGATCTAGGACGCACTGAGCAGATAGGTTTTGATGAATTCGTCAATCTCTCCCTCCAGCACTCCTTCCACCTGATGGATCACTTTATTGGTGCGGTGATCTTTTACCATCTTGTAAGGGTGCATAATGTAAGAACGAATTTGGCTCCCCCAGGCAATCTCCTTCTTCGTGTTGTGAAGTTCTTCGAACTTCTGTTCTTTCTCCTTAAGTTCCCTTTCGTAAAGCCGGGCTTTTAATATCTTCAGGGCGATCGCCTTATTTTTATGTTGGGAACGTTCGTTCTGACATTGAACAACAATGCCTGTTGGCACGTGGGTAATTCGCACCGCAGAGTCGGTCTTATTGACGTGTTGCCCTCCTGCCCCACTGGAACGAAAAGTGTCGACCCTCAAATCCTTTTCGTCAATCGTGATCACAATATCGTCGGAGATTTCGGGGTAGACAAAGACTGAGGCAAAAGAGGTATGACGTCTCGCCCCTGCATCAAAAGGTGAGATTCGAACGAGTCGATGAATGCCCACTTCAGCCTTCAGGTATCCATAGGCATAACGTCCATTCACCGTAAAGGTCACGTTCTTTAAACCTGCCTCTTCACCGGGAAGGATATCCACAATCTGTGTCTGGTAGGCCCTTTTCTCAGCCCACCGCAAGTACATCCTGAGGAGCATCTCAACCCAGTCCTGAGCCTCTGTTCCACCTGCGCCCGAATTGATGCTGACGATCGCATTGGTCTCGTCGTGTTCCCCTCCCAGCATCTTCTTAAATTCCATCTCGCCAATGGCCCCTTCACTCTGCTCGACCTTCTTCAGCAGCTCCTGAGCCTCCTTCTCATCCGCTTGCTCCTCAATGAGCTGAAGAAGAATTTCCATCTCCTCCAACTCCTTCTGGTTTTCTTGCCAAGGCGAGAGGCTTTCTAAAATGGTATTTCGTTCCTTCAAGATTTTTTGTGCGTTCTCACCTCCCTCCCAAAAGCTGGGCTCTGCCATCATCTTTCCAATCTCATCGAGTCTCTTCTTCTTGCCATCGACGTCAAAGACGACCTCGAAGGATCTCCAAACGGTTGCTCAGATCCTTTAGTCGATCCCTCAATTCAGTTAACATATCAACCACCTTCCTATTTAATTTCTAAAAATTAGAATAACATAAATCAACAAAAAGATAAACCTATATATATAACATATTGAAAGTACATAGCTAATTACCTATTTTT
>CAZFJD010000216.1:1467-6026 GCA_964518775.1 uncultured Syntrophaceae bacterium | reverse complement strand
CATCTAAATAGTGGAAGTTGAGATGGAGTCTTTTTCATTAAAGCATCTCTTACCCTTCCAGAACTGCAGAGATCCCCTTTCAGGTCTGGGTTTTTACATTGGCAGACCGAGACAGTGATTCCAAAATCTTTTACAATCTCCTTGATCCTATCGTACCCTTTTTCTCGAATCCGTTTTGGAAGGAGTTTCGTCTTAGTCGAGGAGCCGACCACCCTCCATTCCTGGGTTCTAAAACAGGATTCGATCAATTGTCGATGAAGAGGTAGGAGTTCCTTCATCAATTGTTGTTGAATGGCAGGCCGGAGGTGGAGGTAACTGAGGGTGACCCTCTTCACTCCTAATTTTTTTAATCTTTTGAAAAGGGAGATCACTTCAACTTCTGTGTCAGTGACAAAGGGGATGATGGGATCGATTTTAATCTCTGGAGAAATTCCAATCTCTTTCAGTTTCCAAATGTTTTCAATCCGTTGCTCTGGAGGTGGAGTACCTGGTTCATACCCTTTCCAGTATCGCTCTGAGAGGGAGACCAGCCCTATTTGAGCCAGTATCTTTTCTGGAGATCGTATAAAAAGATTGAAGAACCGCTGTGGGATTATCCCTTTGGTTAAAAAAGAGATTCCAATCCCATAATCTAAGAGGGTCTGAATCACTTCATGTGTGACATGGAGAATATCGGGATGAGATTGGAAGCAGTCCGAAGAAGTATTCAGGATCACCCATTGGGGAATGGTTCTTTTTCTTAAAAGCTCTTCTTTTATAAGATCCGGGAGATTGACGTAGAGGTGGACCTCTCCCTTCTCAGGAGCCTGGCTGTATCCTCGAGCATAGCAGTAGGTGCATTGAAAGATACACCCATTGGTGATATTGAGTGTGGGAATTCCCCCAAGGCAACCAAACTGCGCTGGAGTGAGGACCCTTCCCTTTCTCAACACTGGAAGAATCTTATGACTCTCCACAAAGAATCCATGCTCTGCAAGGCTTTGACTAGCAGCGCCCCTCCTTACGGGATAGAGTGGCTATCTTCTCTTTGAAAGATTCGAAGAAGATATAAATAACAGGGGTGATATAGAGTGTGATGAGCTGAGAAAAGACCAAGCCACCGACCACAGCAAGTCCAAGAGGACGGCGTGCTTCTGCACCAGCACCAAAACCGAGGGCAATGGGTAGCGTGCCCATGATGGCTGCCATCGTGGTCATCATGATGGGACGAAATCGAATGAGGCAACCATCATAAATCGCATCGGCAGGGTCTTTCCCCTGTTTTCTCTGTGCCTCCAAGGCAAAGTCGATCATCATGATGGCATTCTTTTTGACAATCCCGATCAACATGACGATCCCGACCATGGAGTAAAGGTTCAGGTCTGTTTTGAAAATTAGCAGCGTTATCAGAGCCCCAAACCCAGCAGAAGGAAGACCCGAAAGGATGGTCAGAGGATGGATAAAACTTTCGTAGAGAATCCCTAAGACGATGTAAATCACCACGATCGCCATGATTAACAGTAACCCCATTCCTTGCATCGATGTTTTGAAAGCCTGAGCAGTCCCTTGGAAACTGGTGGTGATGGTAGCAGGGAGTGTTGAACGTGCAAGCTTCTCTACTGCATTTACAGCATCCCCAAGGGAGACCCCTGGCTTGATGTTGAAAGAGATGGTCACGGAAGGAAGTTGACCCAAGTGGTTTACAGTAAGGGGCCCAAGACCACGGCTCAGATTTGCAACCGTATTCAATGGAACCAATTGGCCGGAGGATGAACGAATATATAGCATAGATAAAGTTGAAGGGTCCAACTGATATTGAGGTTCCAGCTCGATGATGACCTGATATTGGTTTATAGAGGTATAGATCGTCGAGATCTGCCTCGCTCCATAAGCGCTGTAAAGGGCATCTTCGACCTGATTGGCTGTCACGCGAAGAGCCGAAGCCTTATCCCGATCGATTTCGACATTCACCTGAGGGTTCCTGATTTGCAGGTCACTGGTCACATCTTGAAGCCCTGGCAATTCCCGCATCTTCGCTTCAAGGATGGGAGCATGCTCATAAAGTTCCTTTATCTCCGGACTCTGAAGCGCGAATTGATACTGGCCCTTGGTCAAATACCCTCCAATCCGAATAGGAGGAGGGTTTTGAAGAAAGGCCTGAATTCCTGGAACCTTTTCCAGCTTACGGCGTAATTCCTGGATAATTTCATCAGCATGTAACCGACGTTCAGACCGGGGTTTCAAACTAATAAAGATGCGACCCAAATTCCCGGTCACCGACGGGCCTCCTGCTCCAGCCATTGATGAGAAAGAATCTACATTCGGATCCTGCCGGACAATCTCCATCACAGCGAGCTGATGTTTTTTCATGGATTCGAAAGAGATCCCTTGCGCGGCTTCGGTGATGCCAAAGATCTGACCAATGTCCTCACTCGGAAGAAATCCATAGGAGAAGATCATAAAAAGAAAGACCGTGACAATGAAGATGAGATTGGAGATCATGATGGTTGCAAAGCGGTGGTTCAAGACAAATCGAAGACTCCATCGGTAGGCTTGAAACATACCATCGAAAAAGCGCTCCGAGGTGGCATAGAGACGATTCTGCTTTCTTTCCTTTGGCGGCAGAAGAAATCGGCTGCAGAGCATGGGTGTCAGACTTAAGGAAACGAACCCGGAAACCAGAATCGCCACACCGATCGTCACCGCAAACTCGTTAAGCAGTCGGCCGACGATCCCACCCATAAAAAGAACGGGTATAAAGACCGCTACGAGGGAAAGGGTCATCGACACAATCGTAAATCCAATCTCTCTCGATCCATTGAAAGCAGCTTCGAGGGGTTTTTCTCCCATCTCCATGTGCCGGACAATATTTTCAAGCATGACGATGGCATCATCGACCACGAAACCTACTGAAAGGGTTAAAGCCATCAGAGAAAGATTATCCAGACTATATCCAAGAAGGTACATGGCCGAGAATGTACCGATCACCGACATGGGAAGAGCCAGGCTGGGAATAACAGTGGCAGATAAATTACGAAGGAAGAGAAAGATCACCATGACGACTAAGCACATAGTGAGAAACAGGGTAAATTTAACATCGTTGACCGAATCACGGATCGATCTAGATCGATCATAGAGAATGGTCAGATTCACTGCACCAGGCATTTGAGCACGAAAGCTTGGCAGCAGCTCCCTAATCGAATCGACCACCTGAACGGTGTTGGTGCCTGGCTGGCGGTAAATGGCCAAGACAATGGAGCGAACGTTATTGTACCAGTTTGCCACCTTATCATTTTCGACACTGTCAATCACCCTCCCCAGTTCAGCAAGGCGCACTGGTGAACCATTCCGGTAGGCCACGATGAGGGGACGATAGGCTTCGGCGTTATTGAGCTTACCGCTCGCCTCTATGGTGAAAGCTTGATGAGTTCCATATAACGTTCCTGTGGGCAGATTAACATTTCCTTGAGCAATGGCATTGGCCACTTCGTCGATTCCAATTCCACGGGCAGCAAGAGCCTTGGGATCGAGCTGGGCGCGAACCGCATATTTTTGAGCACCAAATATCTGGACCTGGGCCACACCGCTCACCATGGAGATTCGTTGAGCCAAAAAGGTATCTGCGTATTCATGAACTGCTGAAAGAGGAAGGATTGGTGAACTCAAAGCCAAAAAGAGAATGGGGAAATCAGCGGGGTTGACCTTCTGATAGTAAGGAGCGTAGGGCATGTCCGGGGGGAGTTGGCGTGCTGCCTTTCCGATCATGGCCTGAACGTCCTGGGCCGCAGCATCGATATCCCGGTTCAAATTGAATTGAAGGGTGATCCGGGTAATTCCCTGGGCGTTTGTCGAATTCATTGAGTCCAACCCAGCAATAGTTGAGAACTGCCGTTCAAGCGGAACGGCTACCGCAGAGGCCATTGTTTCCGGACTGGTGCCAGGAAATTCAACAATGACAAGAATGGTGGGAAAATCAACATTCGGGAGGTCGCTCACTGGCAGGTGACGATACCCCAAGATGCCGAATAGGAGAATACCCAGCATGACAAGAGTTGTCATGACAGGACGCCGGATAAAGAGTTCTGGAATGTTCATGGTGCTTTTTGTTTTGGGGTTGTGGCTGAATCAGAAGTTTTGATTTCTACTTTGGCTCCTGGATAGAGCCGAAGCTGTCCATCCGTCACCACTTTATCGTCTACATTAAGTCCTTTTTGGACCACCGTTTCGTTGTTCACAGATCGTCCGGGAACCACAGGCCTAGACTCTACAGTCATGTCTTGCTTAACTACAAAGACATATTGGCCCTGCTGCCCAGTCTGGATGGCCTGGGATGGAACCACAATGGCATTGGGTTCTGTGGTGAGTGTAAGCACAACATTGACAAACTGCCCCGGCCAGAGACGCCTTTCTTTGTTGGTAAAGTTTCCTTTTAGTTTTATCGTTCCCGTTGAAGTGTCCACTGCATTATCAACAAAAGAAATGAAACCCTCATCTGGAGATGCTTCGTTATTAGGAACAATGGCTTGAACTTTAAGTTTTCCCGCAGTCATATATTTTTTGATCTCTCCCAGGTACTGTTC
>CAZFJD010000216.1:0-1457 GCA_964518775.1 uncultured Syntrophaceae bacterium | reverse complement strand
GTACTGTTCCGGAACGGAAAAGGCGACATAGATAGGAGTAATCTGATGGATCACCACAAGATTGGCGTCATTTTCCTTGATGATATTCCCTTCTTGAACGATTAAGCTTCCGGTGCGACCGTCCATAGGAGACCGAATGGAACAGTAACTAAGCTGGAGCCTCGCGTTCTCCACAGCCGCTTTATCAGCAAGCACGGCTGCTTCTGCATTTGCTTTTGCTGCTCTGTCCGCTTGTAGGGTGGCTATAAGGGCCTCCCAATCGGTCCGAAACTTGTCGTACTGTTGTCGGGCAACAACACCTTTCTCGAAAAGCATCTTATAACGTTCGGCCTCCACTTTTGCATTCTTTTCCTGTACTGTGTCCCTTGCGAGATTGGCCTCAGCCTGCTTCACCTGGGCCGTATCCCTTTCCAGATTGGCCTCAGCTTGCTTGAGAGCTGCCTCAAATGGCCGCGGATCGATCATGAAGAGGAGATCACCCTTTTTCACATCCTCACCCTCTTTGAAATAGACCCGCACGATGTGTCCTGCGACCCGCGATTTCACTGTCACGGTTGAGTAAGCCTGCACATTCCCAATGGCCCGAAGCTGTACAGGAACCGTTTTTTGGACCACTGTGCCAACAGTAACGGGTAGAGGTGCAGAAACAGGCTTTCTCGATTTTTCATTGGAACACGCTAAAGAAAAAAAAGTTAAAAATAGACATCCTAAAATGCCAATGAAAAGAAACTGAAAATATCCTTTCATCCATACTCCATCATGAGGCTTAAAGAACCGGTATGACATCCCTGCCTCCTTTTAAATTAACTTTAATCTTCTATAAATCATTTGTCAATTTTCTAAAAACCTGAAGATGGTAGGTCTAAATTACATTGACATTCAGCGATCTTTCCTTGATATTGTCTTTTATCAAAGAGGTCATTATATTTATTGTTAAGGATGGAGACGAAGGATAGAGACGCAAAGAGAATATTGGTCGTCGATGATGAGAAGGATACGTTTGAGATGATCGCTACCCTTCTCGAATTGGAGGGGTATAAAGTCTTTCCTGCCTTTTCTGGATCTGAGGCGATGAGGTTTTTGGAGGTGGAGAGGCAGGGGACTTCGGAGACAGAAACACCTGTCGATCTAATCCTTCTCGATCTGATGCTGGGCGATGAAGATGGGAGAGATATCTGCCGTAAGATTAAAGAAGATGAAAAAATGAAATTCATTCCGGTCATTATCCTTACAGTACGAGCGAGCCTCCAGGATAAGATCGATGTCCTCAATCTCGGAGCGGATGATTATCTCACCAAACCTTTTATCAATGAGGAGTTGCTCGCTAAAGTTAGGGTGATGCTCCGTATAAAAGATCTCCACGATGAATTGAAGAGAGAAAAGGATAAGAATATTCTCCTCACTCAGGCGCTGGAGCAACGTTACAGTTTTGGAAATATCCTCGGGAAGAACACACA
>CAZFJD010000215.1:3995-6036 GCA_964518775.1 uncultured Syntrophaceae bacterium | reverse complement strand
GAGCAATTGCTTTGCCAACTGCCGTCTTACCAGCCCCGATCATTCCACAGAGATAGACGTTCATAGCTCACCCAGAAATTTAATCACACTTTTTTAAAATCAAATGGCAGAAAGGATCTCCCTTACCCAGTCGTTTTGGAATCTCCCATGGAATCCCGTGGTATTCAGCCCGTCCCCGATCCCCCTCCATTGCAATGTCACAAAAAAGATCGATCTCCTCATCGCTACAGCCCAACTCTTTCCAAGCTTCAACTAAAGGGCAAAAGGTCATTCTCTGTTCACTATAATCCCTTTCCTTAGAGATCTTAGACTGAAAGACCTCACCAGATCCTTTCGCCATATGTTTTTCCACCCATTCGTCCGGAGAGATTTTCCCTCCGTCCTTCTTTCCCTTCAAATTGCCGAATTGATAGATGGCTTCACGGGCTAGTCTTTCCACATCCTTGGGAGGGAGGACCTTTGAAAAACTCTTATACATTAGAGCAAACCAGGTGGCACGGTCCTTTATTGCCTCCTTTATGCGTTTTATAGTTTCTTCATTATGAACCATAATTCCTCCCACAGTGTTGTTTTAAAAATCTCTTCATTGATTCAATTCCAAGGTTCCCAGATAAGCCTTCTTCATTAATGGATTATTGAGAAGATTGATGGCTGTATCATGGAGGACAATATTCCCTATCTGAAGAACATATCCTCGGTGAGCGATAGAAAGGGCCATATTCGCATTTTGTTCCACCAATAGGATGGTGATCCCTTTACGATTCAAATCCTGAATGATCTCAAAAATCTTTTCCACATAGAGAGGCGAAAGTCCCATCGAAGGCTCATCCATGATAAGCATTTTGGGACGAGCCAGAAGGGCCCGAGCCATAGCAAGCATCTGTTGCTCCCCGCCACTGAGCGTTCCCCCAGCTTGGTCCTTACGTTCGAGAAGAATAGGGAACTGTCCGAAAACCAGTTGGAGATCTTTTTGAATATTCTCTCCATCTTTCCTTGTATAAGCTCCCATGAGGAGATTTTCGGCCACACTGAGGTAGGGGAAGATTCTCCTTCCCTCCAGCACAGGCGAAATTCCTGCCCTCACAATCTGGGCCGGACTCCAACGGGTAATGAGGTGGCCATCAAATTCAATTTCACCTTTAAAGGGTTTGACGAGTCCGATGATGGTCTTCATCGTTGTCGTCTTTCCGCAAGCATTTCCACCTAATAGACAGACCAGTTCTCCTTTCTTTACTTCCAAATCAACATCTTTCAAGACATCGATTGGACCGTAGCGTGTTGAGATGCCCTTAAGTTGAAGCATGATGATAACGTTTTCCCATATAGGCTTGAATAACCCTCTCATCATTCTGAATCTGAACGGGTGTCCCCTCAGCAATCTTTTCCCCGTGGTCCAGAACGACGATACGGTCCGAGGCGCCCATAATTACTTTCATGTCGTGTTCAATAATGAAGACGGTAATCCCAGAATCCCTTATCTTTTTGATCAGGGCGATGATGCCTTCAGTTTCGTGAGGATTCATGCCGGCTGTAGGTTCGTCTAACAATAGGAGTTTAGGCTCGGAGGCTAATGCCCTTGCAATTTCAAGTCTCCGTTTATTGGCATAGGAGAGGGTATCCGCGAATTCGTTTATCCTCGGAAGAAGCCTCTCTCCGAAGAGGGCAAGGATGTCTAGCCCCTTTTCTCGGGCTTCCTTTTCTTCAACAGAAACCCATCCCGGTCGGAGGAGAGCACTCCAGATCCCTGTCCGGTGGTGATAGTGCTGGCCAAGGATCATGGTCTCAAGGATGGTCATTTTACTAAACAGACGGGTGACTTGAAAGGTCCTGGCAATGCCCAATTCGGCGATCTCATGTGGTTTGGACCCATTGAGGCTCTTCCCTTTAAAAAAGACTTCCCCTTCAAGAAATGGAAGGATCCCGTTGATGCAGTTAAAGACGGTCGTCTTCCCTGCTCCATTGGGGCCGATGAGGCTGACAATCTCGCCTTCAGAGATGGAAAAGCTTATGATGTTTTCAGGGCCGGACGCCACGTGCTATC
>CAZFJD010000215.1:0-3985 GCA_964518775.1 uncultured Syntrophaceae bacterium | reverse complement strand
GTTTCTCTCTTTGAACTGGGTGTCTGTTAAAAATTTATCCCTCATATGGTATTGAGGCGCCTCTTCTTTTTTCTCCCATGGAGGGTAAATCCTTAGGGAATAAATACGATGGCGAAATATCCCCTCCCGTCGAAAGAGCATCATAAATATCAATACAAGTCCATAGAAAATCATCCGATAATCTGCCAGGAAACGAAAGATTTCTGGAATGGCGATAAGGAGACAAGCTCCCACCACCGGCCCAACAAGGTTCCCCTGTCCTCCAATGGCCAACATGGCCAGAAGGGTGAAGGATTCCCAGAAGGTAAAATTATCCGGGGAAATAAACCGAATATAGTGGGCAAAGAAACTCCCTGCGATCCCCGCATAAAAAGTAGAGATAATAAAGGCAGCCATTTTATAGTGAACAGTATTGACTCCTACGGCCTCAGCTGCGGTCTCCTCCTCCCGGATTGACAAAAGGGCATTCCCGAAACGGGAGTGGATGAGTCGATAGATAGAGGCGATGGTAAAAAGGACGAGAAAGAAAATCAGATAGTAGTAGTGTTCCTGCTTTTGGAAGGCATTGGAAAAGATTTTTGGGATCGGGATACCAGCAATACCCAAAGGCCCACGGGTCAGCGATTCCCAATTGACCAATGCGAGGACAAAGATGATGTTAAAGCCTAAGGTGCACAGGGTTAAGAATATTCCTCTCAGCCGGAGGGTTGGTTTTCCAATAAGATATCCGAAAATTGCAGCGATTATACCGGAGACGGGAAGGGCGACGAGAAAAGGAAAACCTAGGCGTAAAGTGAGGAGAGCAGAGCTGTAAGCTCCAATTCCATAAAAAGCAGCATGCCCTATTGATAAGAGACCGGTGTAACCGTTAATCAGATTCAAACTCAATGCAAGGATAATGTAAATGCCGATAAAGATAAAAATTCGAATGTAGTAAGGGTTTTTTAGAAAGAAGGGAAGAAGAGCAAAGACCCCGAGGATAAGAATGTAAACACCATGGGCAATGATCCATCCAATTCCTTTTTTCATACCGGAACCGAGATTCATATTTCTCTTCCGAATAAGCCTTTGGGTCTAAAAATCAATACCAAGATGAGTATTCCAAATGCGAAGACATCCCGAAAACTCGAGGAGATATAAGCCACCGCAAGATTTTCCACAATCCCTAGGATAAACCCTGCGACAACCGATCCGCCAAGACTGGTTAGCCCTCCGAGAATACAAGCGCTGAAAGCTTTTAGTCCTGGCAAGGTTCCCATGGTCGGGTAGAAGGCATTATAATAAAAACCGATCAAGATTCCTGCAATCCCACCGAGTAAAGAGCCAAGGGAGAACGTAAACATGAAGACTAAATCAACATTGACCCCCATGGCATAGGCAGCTTCATAATCCTGTGCTGTGGCCCGGATGGTTCTTCCTATCTTTGTCTTGTAAATGAGTATCTGGATGACCGCTAAAAGAAAGAGGGTAACGGCGGCCACGATCACCTGGGTATAGGAGATATAGATTCCGAAAATTTGAAAGTCACCATACTTCAAATCTCGAATCGATTGGGTCTCTGGTCCCCAGATCAGTTGGGCGAGGTTGATGAGCAGGATAGAAAAACCAATAGTAATTAGCAGAGAGGATTGGTGTGGAGCTTTTCTTAAAAAATGGAATCCCACCCGCTCAATCGCAATGCCCAGAAATCCGCTGGACAAAATCGCAACGATCAGGGCGAGGAGGACAGAACTATGGAGATAACGCATAGCCGTAAATCCCATCAGTGCCCCCATCATAAAGACCTCTCCGTGAGCAAAGGTGACAAGCCTGAGCGTTCCGAAGATGATGGTAAAGCCTAAAGCGATGAGGGCGTAAATACTGCCTTGCGTTATACCATTGATGAACTGTTCGAGTAACAAATCAATGTTCCTTTAATTAAAAGAAGAATAACCAGCCTTTCTCTTGAAGAGACCTATGGAATAAGGCTGGTTATTCTTTAACGAGGTTATGGTTTATATACGGTCCACTTCCCATTTTTTACCCATATTTTTCCATATTCCTTAACAACATCGCCGCCGACAAAAGTGGCTGCTCCAGTAGCCCCTGGGAAGTTCTTAGTAGCGGTCAGGGCATCACGAATCTTCTCTCTATCTGGACCAGCGATTTTAATAGCATTGGCCAATACATTCATCGCATCGTAAGCAATCGCTGCAAAACTGTTTGGCTCTTTCTTATATTTTTCTACAAAACCCTTGTGAAATTTTTTAACCTCTGGTCGATCGAATTCCGGGAAGAAGAGGGCGTTAGCCAGAATCCCTTCGACAGCATCTCCTGCTAATTCAAGTAACTTCGGAGAATAAATAGCAGTGCATCCCATCATCACTGGCTGAAATCGCATCTTTTTCATCTGAGTAGCGATCAGGGCCGTTTCAGCATACATCGCCCCAATATAAAGCAATTCAGGATTTTCATTTTTTATTTTGGTCAAGATGGCGGTAAAGTCCTTTTCTCCAGGAAGGAATGCTTCTTGGGTTAACACCTCTGCCCCCAAGGATTTAGCTGTTTCGATAAAGTATTTATTTGTAGATAGCCCCCAATCATTTTTAATATAGATGGTGGCTACTCTTTTCTTCCCTAGATCCTTTACGGCCCATCTTGCAAGAAAAGGTGCCTCATATTCCTGGGTAGGTGTATTTCGGAACATAAATTTGCCTTTTTTAGTGAAATCTGGATGGGAGGATGTCGGCGAGAATTCGACCATTTTCGCCTCCTCATAGATCGGTGCGGCGGCCATGGCACAGGAACTTGTGAAGTCCCCAATGGCAGCAAAGATCTTCGAATTAGCGACAAATTTTTGAGCAACCAGAACGGCTTCTTTCGGATCGGCTTTGCTATCTCCTACAATGATTTCGATTGGACGTCCCCGAATCCCCCCTGCTTTATTCATTTCTTCGACCGCAAGTCCTATCCCTTCTTTAAAGAACATCCCATATTCAGCATAGTCTCCGGTCATCGGAGCCATCAGGCCAATATAGATGGGTTCGGCAGCATATCCTTTAGAGCCAAGAGTTAAAGGAATGGCCAAAAATAGAATAAACATAGAAATAATAATGGTTTTGATTTTTTTCATAATTTAATCCCCTCCATTTCTTTGATTTGGTTTTTGTAATTTATGGGTTAGTTTAATCTGGCCCTCACCTCCTCTCGCCTTTAACAAAGAAAGGATATTTAAAACCTCTTTTTAATAAATTCGAATGCATTGCGGACATGTGATTCCAACATCTCTTTTGTTTTGTTTGCATCTTTTCTTCTTAATGCTTCAATAATGGCTTTGAATTCATTACAAATCGAGCCCATCAAAATGGATTCCTCTCTGTATAACCATAAAAGACGATATGCAAAGTTGAAGTATTTTTTTTGGATTTCTGCCAATTCTTTATTATTTGTAGCTTCATAGATTATAAAATGAAGCCTTTTTTCGAGTTCTAAAAAATTTGCATAATCCTCAGAAGATGGGGTATTTAAAGAAATTTGAAGCATTTTTTCTAAAGTTTCTTCCATTTCTTTGATTTGGTTTTCAACAATTCGTTGAGTGACGACTTGCCCTGTAAAACTTTCCAAAGCTAACCTAATTTCGAACATTTCAATTATCTTATTAAATTCTATTGGGGCGACTATAATTCCCCTTCTCGGATAAATTGTTACAAGTTTTTCCTCAGCCAACCTATGAAAAGCTCCCCTAACAGGAGTTATACTCATTTTTAACTCATTCGCTACAGTTTTTTCATTCAAAAGAGTTCCTGGTTCATATTCAAAGTATATGATTTTTTTAATAATTTTATCGTAAGCGATATTATTTAGAGAGTCTATTTGTCCCATAAACAGTGATCTGAAATCTCAAAAAATAAATATAGAAATTTCAGTCTTTAGTTATTAATAATTCAGATCTTGAATTTTGTCAAGAAAAAAATTTAGGTCTTCTCTGAACTCTTTTTTCCCAAGA
>CAZFJD010000214.1:3671-6084 GCA_964518775.1 uncultured Syntrophaceae bacterium | reverse complement strand
CCTGCCATGCCAACCATAAGTTCGGTCAGAAGTTTGAATTGAACTGCTACGATTCCGGTGGGCTTTGCGGCTTTTTTTACCATGATATCTTCTCCTACCTCAATGTGATGCAATTTGGCGGGAAATATCCATGGTGGGATAAGGACACCATTGAAGTGGAGTGTCCGGATCGCTACAATGCCGTCTCTCTCAAAGTGGAAAGAAAGAGATAGATAAGGTCATGCCTCATCTTCCAGGATGATTCTCGCATCGACCGCGACAGCACGATCTTTATAAGCAAAGATGGGGTTTAACTCCAGCTCTTTTATCTGTGGGTTTTTGTTTACGAGAGTCGATATTTTAAGAATCATCTCCACCAAGGCGGGGATGTTTGCAGGTTCTTTTCCCCGGTATCCTTCCAGAAGGGAATAGCCTTTCAGCTCTCTGATCATTTCTTGTGCATCTCTTCGGTTCACAGGGACGATCCTGAAAGAGACGTCTTTGAGAACTTCCACAAAGATTCCTCCCAGGCCAAACATGATGACCGGTCCAAATTGTGGATCTTTACTGGCGCCCACGATCACTTCTGTTCCCGAAGGGACCATTTTTTGCACCGAGAGCCCATGGATGACTGCGTTAGGGTGTTGCTGGTTAACGTTTTCGATAATTTGGGCATAAGCCGTTCTTACCTGAGCGGCATTATGTAAGTGGAGCCTAACCCCACCGGAGTCGCTTTTGTGAATCACATCAGGAGAGGCTATTTTGAGTGCCACAGGGAAACCGATCTTCTGGCTTATCATAATTGCATCTTTCTTACTTCTTGCCAGTCTGGTGTCCACGACAGGTATGCCTACCTGCTTAAGAAGTTTTTTCGATTCAAATTCAGTGAGGATCGATCGGCCCTCCTTTTTTACCTTATCGATGATTGAGAACTTCTCCATCAGGCTCCCCCTTTCTTCCGGTTGGAATATTGATAGGCAATACCCAAGGCTTTAATAGCCGTCTCGATATTTGAGAAAACAGGAAACCCAAGATCTTCCATCCGATAGGACATCTTATGGATGAGAGACAAACTGGGACCATAGATCCAGGTCGCAATGGTTTTTTGATAGCTTCCCTTTAATCCATCATAAAATTTTAGATATTCTTCCACGAAGTCTTCAAAAGGGCTTGTCCAGATGATATTGAGGAGGCAATCCATATGATCATCCAAAAGAACGGCCTTCAGAATTTCGGAATAGATATCCATATAATTGTTAATCACTGCCATGGCCGGCCCAATATCGACAATCTTCTTTCCGAGGTCAGGGAAAATGGCATTTAACTTCGTTCTTGTTTCAGGAGATAATTTGACAACAGAGAGACCATATTTTTCCCCTTCATCGATGGCCAATACGCCCACTCCTCCGGTAAACGTGACGATGCCCAATCGGTTCCCCTTTGGCAAGGGTTGGGACACAAAGATTTTTGGCAGCTCAAAAAGCTCATGGAATGTTTCGAGGCGAATGATGCCTGCCTGTTTACAGGCGGCATCAAAAATCTGATCATCGACAGCCAATGAACCCGTATGGGAGACAGAAACCCGTGCCCCTTCTTTTGTCCGTCCGGATTTTAAAATCAAGAGGGGCTTTTTGGAGGTCACCCTTCTTGAGATTTCCAGGAACCTCCGGCCATCCCGAATGCTTTCAAGGTACATGGTGATGACTCTTGTTGCCGGATCGTTTTCGAGATATTTAAGAAGATCGCATTCATCGACGTCGCACTTATTGCCGTAATCGCATATTTTGCTCACGCCATAGCGGATGTCGGCATAAGGAAAGGCCTGGGGGTTAATCATTCCTGTTTGTGCACAGATGGCAATTCCACCTGCCTTCACTCTTTCATATCCCATTTCGTACGGGTCAGGAATGAGCCCATTGGCTGGATTTGCGATACCCGCGGTATTGGGTCCAATGATGCGCATTCCCACTTGTCGGGCAATCTCGACAATTTCTTCTTGCAGCCTGACTCCTTCCTCATCCCTTTCCGCAAAACCATCCGATACAACGACGACCGCTTTAATCCCTTTCTCGGCACATTCCCTCATTACGTTGGGGACGGATCGTCGGTTGATGATCATCAGTGCT
The DNA here is from genome assembly GCA_964518775.1 of uncultured Syntrophaceae bacterium. Taxonomy (GTDB): domain Bacteria; phylum Desulfobacterota; class BSN033; order BSN033; family UBA1163; genus JACAEX01. The sequence goes on along the minus strand of CAZFJD010000214.1, from coordinate 3,979 downwards.
AAATCTATTTCTTCTGGGATGCCTTTAATGGAAGGATAAACTCTCAGGCCCAAGACCTCTTGATAAGAGGGGTTGACGGGATAAATCCTCCCTTCGAAACCAGCCTTCAATAATGTTTTAATTACCACATAACCGCCAAAATAACCCTCTCTCAACGATCCAATGACCGCAAGACTCTGAGGTTCGAAAAAAAGTGATAGGTCCCGTTGCGTTTGTGGAGAGGCATGCGTTTCCAAAACCTTACGATCCATTTCAAAATCCCCCATTTCTCAAAATAAAGGCCCGGTGAAAGACCCTATTAAGGTTAA
>CAZFJD010000214.1:0-3661 GCA_964518775.1 uncultured Syntrophaceae bacterium | reverse complement strand
GGTTAACAATTTTAGCTGCCCCTTTCAACCTCTTTTGTGAGGAAAATCGTTTTCGTTCCGTCCGTCGATTTTTCGGTTGACAAGGTATCCATCCTCTAATAACTTTTCTAAGGGGCAAATCGCTCTCTTATGGAAAATAAAGAGTCCACTTTTAACTGGAATATCATTGGCTTTAGTTTCATCACTTTGGCCCTTGTTTACGGGATATGGTATGCCTATTCCGTCTTCTTTGTCGCTCTCCTGAAGGAGTTTGGCTGGAGCCGGTCGATCGGCGCAGGAGCCTTTTCGTTGTTTATTATCGTTAGCAGCGTGATCAGTCCCTTTGTAGGTAACATGGCATATTCTGCTGGACCCCGAAAAGTGATCATAGGGGGATCCTTGGTTTTGGGGATAGGGCTTATCCTCTGCAGCTTGACTCAGTCCTGGTGGCAACTCTATCTCTTTTTCGGCCTGATCACTGCAATAGGATTGGGCGCCTCCGGTTGGGTCCCCAATATCACTCTCATCCAACTTTGGTTTAGGGAGAAGAAGGGGTTGGCCGTAGGGATCGTCTCTTCCGGGATAGGGATTGGAATTTTGGTCTGTGTCCCTTCTATCCAGTATCTCCTTGACCAGGTAGGATGGCGGGTGACTTACCAAATTGTAGCTGTCTTCGTTCCCCTCGTTGTCATTTCCATGGCCATTGCGTTCTTAAGGAGACCTCCACAAGCGGCACCGTTTCGGTATATCGAAAGGGAAATTTCCCCCACTGTGAGAAAAGATCCTTTGGTCATTGATGAAACTTGGACCTCGCAGTCCTGGACTATCCGCCGAGCCATCACCACGAAAAAATTCTGGCTTCTCAGTCTCTCCTTTTTCTTAGCCAATTCCATCACTCAGTCCATCTTCACCCATCAGGTGGCTTTTTTTGTTGACCATGGCTTCCAAGCTTTATTCGCCTCTTATATTGTTGGTATTGTGGGCATCGTGAGCTTAGGGGGTAAAATTCTTTGGGGAGCCTTGTCGGATAGGATCGGAAGGGAGAAGACTTACACGATTGGCATTACCTTCTTCATATCCGGCATGATTGTCCTTGTCCTGTTCAGCTTCTTCCCTTCCCCTATTCTGACATACTTCTATGCGGTCTTTTTTGGTATGGGATATGCCGTTGTAGCAGCGCTTCCGCCCCTCATCACAGCGGATCTTTTCGAAGGACGTGGCTATGGAGGGATTTTTGGATCGCTCATGATCTTCATTGGAATGGGGGGAGCCTTTGGCGCATGGCTTGCAGGTTTTATCCATGATCAAATCGGAAGTTATGTCCCGGTTTTTATTATCATGGTGATCTGTGCCGTTGTTGCTTGTCTAAATATTTGGAAGGTAGCTCCGAGAAAAATCAGGATGGTGCCCGGAAAAAGACGTCAGGAGGCTACATCATGGTGATTAGAAATGAAGGTAACCTAACGCTGCTGTTGAATCATACGATCTCAAGCTTAGTGGTGTACCCCAGAAATAGAACTATGCTTGAAAATGATTATTTCCAGCAAAATAAGCTATCCAAGTGCTCTTTGAAATATAGCGTTATTTCTGTGGTGCACCATTAGCCTCTAATCCGCAATTTTAACCTCGAGGAATAAATCGCCTCGATTCCCATCGAGATCTCTTTTGCCTAAACCTTTCAAACGGAGACGCGTCCCATCTTCAACCCCAGGCGGGACAGTGACCATGAGCGTCCTCTTTCGCAATCCATGGGGGACAGAGACCAGCTTCCGCGCACCATAACGCGCCTCCCTCGATGTGAGCGTGATCATCCCATAGACATCCAGTTCCTCCGGGAGAAACTGGGGAGAGATGGTTTGAATCCGAGGCGTTCGATGCCTTTCGGTATACTGGCGAAGCTTTCCATCCAGGCCTGTACCGGGGAGGATCTCTATCAGTTTGACGAAAATGATGCCTGTGACAAAACCGCCGATATGGGCCCACCATGCCACGCCTCCGACATCGCCTCGGGTGAGACCGGCAGAGAATAATTGAAGGAGAAACCAGTATCCGAGAAAGAGGAAGGCGGGAATCTCAACAAATTGAAAAAAGAGAAAGATGGGTATCAATGTTAAGACCCTGGCACGAGGGTAGAGGATGAGATAGGCTCCCATGACACCTGAAATTGCTCCACTCGCTCCGATCGTAGGAATCTTGGAATTCCAGTTGGTGAGAAGATGGACCAGACCGGCAGCAATTCCGGTGAGGAGATAGAAGATAAGGTATCGGAGGTGGCCAAGCCTGTCCTCGATGTTATCTCCGAAGATATAAAGGAACCACATATTCCCAAGGATGTGAAGGAATCCTCCATGAAGAAACATCGAGGTCAGGAAAGGAAGAACCTGTTGAAAGGTTGTAAACTGCGATGAGAGACTCGGATCGGAGTACCGGACAGGGACGATGCCAAAAAGGAAAAGGGTTTCTTTCAAATGGGGTCCTTGAAGCCATTGCCACAGAAACGCGATGATATTAAGGCCGATGATAAGGACATTGACAATCGGGAAATTCTTTGAACGGATAGCATCTCGAATTGGAATCATAGTGTTATTATTAATATAATTTTTATATCAATCAAATACAAGAAAAATTAAAAGCCTTTCCATCTGAGAGGCTGCCCCATATTTAGTGCTTGATTTTTAATATGTTGTAAGTTAATTTGGACGAGACACAAAGGATGGTTTAGTCATTTAGTTTGAAATTTGTTATTTTGACATTTGGAATTTAATCAGAAACGTGGTCCCATCGTCTAGTGGCCTAGGACATCGGCCTCTCACGTCGAAAACACGGGTTCGAATCCCGTTGGGACCACCAGATATTCTGAAGAAACAAAAAAGGCGTCTCGAAGGACGCCTTTTTTATTCACAGAGGATAATCGAGAATTAAATTTATTCGATTTTGACCTTGACCTCTTTCTTCTTAGCCTCTTCCGATTTTGGAAGAACGACTTTCAAAACTCCATTCTTGTAAGAGGCACTTATTTTATCGTGCTTGACCTCTTTGGGAAGTTGTACAGACCGGGTAAAGGTTCCATAACTTCTCTCGATAAAGTGATAGTTTTCTTCCTTCTCCTCTTTTTCCTGTTTCTTCTCACCTTTGATAATAAGGTGACCATCGGAGAGGGAGATATTAATATCCTTCTGATCCATTCCCGGGAGTTCAACTTTTACAACGATATCGTTCTTTGTTTCTGCAACATCAAGGGAAGGAAACCATTCCCCAAATCGAACTTTTGGTCTTCCTTCGAAGAAAGAATCCCAAAGCCGATCCATCTCGCCCCTCATGATATCGAGCTCCCTGAAGGGCCTCCATGTCGTGAGTTCCCATGCCATAACCCATCACTCCTTTCATTCGAATTTCAATTTTCAATAAAAAAATAATCACCCTTTTCTGTTTGTCAAGTTCCATCCCTGCAAAAGGAAGTCCATCTTTTTCTTTGATGACTATTCGATGAATCATTCCCCTTGAAACTGGGCATTTTTCTGGTATGATAAATTTATTACTGTTTGAAAGGAGGAAGCGATATGGCGTATGCGGCAAGGGATTACAGTCATCTCATCGGGATGGAAGGGTTCAGCGAAACCCTTTTGAAAAACCATTTCACACTCTATCAGGGATATGTCACCAATACCAATAAGGCGTTGGA
>CAZFJD010000213.1:0-6113 GCA_964518775.1 uncultured Syntrophaceae bacterium | reverse complement strand
TGCGAGGGAACCGAAGCAATCTCGCCCTTTTCAATGAGATTGCCACGCACCTTGCAGGTGCTCGCAATGACCGGATGGGAAAAGGGTTTCGGTCTCTAAATCGGGATTTGGGTGGGAGGGTCGACATTATTTAAAATTCTCTTGAAATTGGAATTCAATTTATATAAGATGAGACGCATGTTACGACCCTGCCTCTTCTTTGCATAGGCAGGCATAGTGAACCATAAGTATTCTCCCATGTTCCTCAAACTTCAAACAGCATCGCCTCGTTAGAATTCCAAATGGATAGGAGTTTGATATGTCCTCCATATTCTTTGTCAATCCACGATCGAACCCGGAACTCAGGAGTCTTTACGAGATCGCTTTACTCCCCCAGTCCAATCAGCTTCAAGATTATTTTCTTGCTGTGATGGCCATCCTCTCCGACCATTTTCCGATCAGTTATTCTGCTCTTGTGCTTCAAGACTCTCAAAATGACTGCCTCTCCGTTGAGGCCCTCTATGGCATGGAAAAGGAAGTTCACCCTCTGGGTTGCAGTGGTCGAAAGGGAACGATTGGTAAAGTCCTCGAATCCCGACAACCGATGCCCATCCAGAATTTGAGCCAGGAACCCCTCTATGCAGAGATCATGAAAGGGACGAAACGCATCGAAAACATCCGCTCCCCTTTACTCTGTATTCCTCTCGTTACAGAAAATGAAGCGATCGGTGTGATCAATATCGATTGCCTTTACGGCCCCCGAGACGAATTGAACGAGGATTTCCAATTCCTTTCCATTCTTTCGGCGATCCTCTCGCCAGTCATTAAGAACTATCACGTGAAGAAGGAGGAGCCTCTTCAGAAGACTGGCAAACCAAAGCCAAGATCTCCTTTATTGGACGAGATCTTGGAGGAGAGGCTGGCCGAGGCGCTGAATAAGATCGATCCTTACGTAGAGTCAAAGGCCAAAATGCGCCTCCTTGACGACATCATTGCTTTGGTGGAAAAGATACTGATCAAATCAGCCCTGAAAAGGGTTGACTATGTTCAGATTGCCGCTGCCCAACTCTTAGGCATCAATCGGAATACGCTTCGAAAAAAGATGAAAGATTTGAAGATCAAAGCCCGTTAGCCAAATTGTGGAATGCGCAATTTGGAGTTCTGAGTTCGGCCCACATTCCCATCTTGCAATAAATCCATTAAAGGGTAACAATAAAAGCATGTTAAAACGCCAGAATAGTGAAAAAATGAAAGGCCTCTGCCATCAATGGGGAGTCTCCTTGTTTGGGATTGCAGATCTTCGCTCTTTAAACAAGGATCATATGCTTCTGCCTTCTTCGTTGACCGAACAACTTCCCTTTGGCATCTCCGTGGGGTGCCACCTCTCTAATGCGATTCTGGAGGGGATTGAAAACCAGCCCACGCCCCTCTATTTTCATCACTATCAGAGGGTCAATATCCTTCTGGATACGATCGGACTGATCCTCACCTCGGCGATCCAGGACCTTGGATCTCAGGCGATCCCCATTCCTGCTTCTCAAATCCTGGATTGGAAGACTCAAAGAGGTCATCTCTCCCATAAGCACGTGGCCAGAGCCGCAGGGTTGGGATGGATCGGACGAAACAACCTCCTTGTGAATGAAACATTTGGATCGCGGGTTCGACTGGTCACAATTCTCACCGATCTTTCGCTTGCCGTCGACTCACCTTCTCTGAGGGACTGTGGCTCCTGCCGGGCTTGCGTCTCGGTCTGTCCAGCCGGAGCAATTGCAGAGAGACAAGAAGAGTTTAACCACCTTCGGTGTTATGAACAATTGAAGGCTTTTTCGAAAACCCTTCATTTCAGCCATCATGTCTGTGGTGTCTGTGTGAAAGCCTGTAAAGGGTACAAGCGGTCGAGTGGCCAAGGGGTCAAGTGAAAAACCAAAATATTTGAAACTTGACCCCGTGAACCCTTGAATCCTCGAACCCTCGATAACATTGTTATGAAAGATCTCGATGTGATTGTTGTGGGCGGTGGTCATGCGGGGATTGAAGCCTCCTTGGTCTGCGCTCGCATGGGGCATTCTACTCTCCTGATCACTCAAAATGCTGATCAAGTCGGTTACATGTCCTGCAACCCTGCAATCGGTGGTTTGGCCAAGGGCCATCTCGTGAAGGAGATCGACGCGCTCGGTGGAGAGATGGCCAAGGCCACGGACGAGACAGGAATTCAGTTCCGCCAACTCAATACTGGAAAAGGACCAGCGGTTCGCTCCTCAAGGGCTCAGGTGGATCGTCAGGCGTATCGATTGCGAATGAAAAGGACCGTTGAGGATCAGGAAAATCTCATCATCAGACAGGCAACAGTGGAAGAAATTCTAATAGACGGGGATAAGATCATCGGTGTCAAGACACATCTGAACGAAACGATTCAGGCCAAGGCGTTGGTTCTTGCACCAGGGACCTTTCTAAACGGTCTCGTCCATATCGGTCTGACTCATTTTCCATCAGGCCGAATGGGTGATCCACCTTCCGTCGGACTATCGCAATCGCTTAAGAAATTGGGTTTTCGGATGGGGAGGCTAAAGACCGGAACGACGCCGAGACTCGACGGTCATACTATCGATTTCTCGAAACTCGTTCCACAATATGGGGATGAGCGACCCATCCCTTTCTCCTTCTCCACAAAAAAAATCGAAATTGAGCAAGTCCCTTGCCATATCACTTATACCAATTCCACGACCCATGAAATCATCAAGGGTGGCCTCGACCGATCGCCCCTTTACTGCGGGATCATTAAAGGGATCGGACCGAGATATTGCCCCTCCATCGAAGATAAAGTCGTCCGTTTTGCAGATAAAAAGAGACATCAGATCTTCTTAGAACCTGATGGCAAAAGCACAGCGGAGGTCTACCCGAACGGGGTCTCGACCAGTCTTCCATTGGATATCCAAATCCGGATGCTCAGATCGATACAGGGGCTGGAGGAAGTGGAGATCGTTCGACCGGGCTATGCGATCGAGTACGACTTTGTTGATCCCACTGAGCTTAAATCCTCTCTTGAGACGAAGAAGATGAGGGGCCTCTTCCATGCTGGACAGATTAATGGGACATCTGGCTACGAAGAGGCAGCAGCACAGGGCTTGATTGCAGGGATCAATGCTTCCCTCTATGTTCAGGGTGAGGAGCCTTTGATCTTACAACGGTCCGATGCGTATATCGGCGTGTTGATCGATGACCTCATCACAAAAGGGACATCTGAACCTTATCGAATGTTCACTTCGCGCGCAGAATATCGTCTCCATTTGCGCGAAGATAACGCTGACCTGAGATTGCGAGAAATGGGTTATCGAATAGGATTGGTGAAGAAAGAGGATTATCGAATCTTCTTTGAGAAAAAGAGTTCGGTTGAGAAAACTCTCTTTAAGATCTCCAATACAAAAGTTAATCCGACAAGGGAAAATAATGATATTCTTCATCGATGGGGAAGCGCACCCCTGAAGAAAGAGTCCTCCCTTCAAGAAATATTGAAGAGGCCAGAAATTCATTTTGAGCATCTCCTTGCGTTTGATGGGGATCTGGAAGGACTTCCAAAAGAGGTTTGGGAACAGGTGGAGATTCAGGTGAAGTATGACGGCTATATCAAGAGACAGATGGAACAGATCGAACGGTTTAAAAAATTAGAGGAAGTGAGATTCCCGAAGGATTTCGATTTCAGTGCTGTGATCGGTCTCTCGAAAGAGGTCATGGAGAAATTGGTCAAAATCAGGCCCCTGTCCCTCGGCCAAGCGTCAAGGATTTCCGGAGTCACACCTGCGGCCATCTCCATCTTGATGGTCAACCTGAAGAAGCAAGGGTATTTATAAAAAGCAGAGGTAAACCCCGTTAGAAGGTCTTTGGTCTTCTAACGGGGCAAGCAGCGGGGCTCTCTAACGGGGTAAAGAGATGGGAGTCAAACTTTATAAAGAGCCAAAGCTTGAAGAACCAATCATGTTCGTTGGCTGGCCAGGGATTGGCAATATCGGTATCATTGCGGTGAATACGCTCAAAGAGAGTCTGAGAGCAGAGGAACTTGGAGAGATAGAAAGTTGGGGCTTCTTCTATCCAAGAAAGGTTTCAATTAAAGATGGCTTGTTAGAAGATTTGGAGTTTCCGAGCAGTAAGTTTCATTACCAAAGAGTTGGGGGGAAAGATTTGATATTCTTCATTGGAGAGGAGCAGCCGTCTGAGGGAGGAAGAATGTATGCCAGTGGAGAAAAGGCCTATCAGATGGCGAACCTTGTCGTCGATGTGGGACTAAAATTTGGCTGTCGGAGGGTCTATACCTCTGGAGCTTGTGTTTCGTTGAGCCATCACCAGATGAAACCAAGGGTTTGCGCAGTCATGAGCTCTGAGGGACTCGTCAAAGAAGTAAAGAAATATCAGAATACGATTTTGATGAGTGAGTTAGGAGGGCGAAGAGAAGGCGAAGGCACAATCACTGGTTTGAACGGGCTTCTGTTAGCCGTCGCTAAAAAGAGGGGGCTCGAAAGCATCTGTCTCATGGGCGAAATCCCCGACTGGCTCTCTGTGGCCTCTTTCCCTTACCCTAAAGCCTCTAAATCAGTCCTTGAGGTCTTTGCTGAGATCGTAGGGATTCGTATGGATCTCAGTTTCCTGGACAAGATGGGAGAAAAGATCGAAGAGGTGATTGAAGGCATTTATTCAAAATTTCCCCAGGAAATGAAAGAAGAGTATGATCAAAGAAGATCGATTGCCCAACCCGAATCGGGACCGGTCACCATCCAGGCTCAGATATACATTGACGAACATCTGAAAAAGGGAGGAGAAGACGGTGGAGAGAGACCCACTTGAGATTTATAGGATCCCTCAGGTGCAAAGTCCGTCTCTGATCGTGAGCTGGCAAACCCAGGATATTGGGAAATTGGGGGCGAGGGTGATCGACTTTTTGAGGGAAAAATTGGGAGGCCAAGAAGTTGCTGAGGTCAAATCTGCGGGCTTTTTTCCTCTTGGAGGTGTGAGATTTAAGAACGATTTAGTCCAATCCCAGGAAAGTAAGTTCTGGGCCTGTGAAAAGAATAATCTCCTAATCTTTCGAAGTGATGAACCGATCTTTGAACACTACAAATTCCTAAACGCAGTTTTGGATTTCGCTCAACACCACTGTGGAGTTCAGGAGCTCTATACCGTCAGCGGAGCTGTCTCTTTGGTTGCGCATAGCAATCCTCGAAGGATATTAACCGTTTTCAATCAATCAGAATTCAGGGAGGAACTTCGAGGTTATGGACTCGACCCCATGACCTGGGAAGGCCCCCCAGCGATCAGCAGTTACCTTTTGTGGGTTGCGAGGAGAAGAGGCCTTCCTGGAGTGAGTCTGTGGCCGGAGATACCATTCTACTTGGCCGCAAGAGAAGATCCCTGGGCCATAAAGGTCGTCCTCACTTTCCTAAGTAGGAGATTCGACTTAAGTTTAGATTTAGAAGAGTTTGATTTAGAGATCAATGATCAAAATAAAATAATAGACCACCTCAGAAATGGAAATGCTGAAATTGATAAATTCATTAGCATGTTAGAAAGCGGACAGAGCTTAGACGAAGAAGAACAGCTAAAATTGACAAGAGAGATTTACCAACTGCTCGAAAAAGAAAAAGGGGACTCAACCGAAGCTCCTTGATTATGGCTTCTGGGTTTTAGCTCGTTCGCTCCTCGAATCGTTTGCGTTTGGGGTCAGGTCTTTAATATTGACATTTGATGTGGAATGGTGTAAAAGCATTGTATGTCGAGACCGTTGAGGATTGAATATGCTGAGGCTGTCTATCATGTCACCTCCAGAGGGAATGCGAGGAGGTCTATTTTCAAGGACGATAAAGATCGAGAGATGTTGCTCAATATCTTGGAGGAGGTGAATGATCGGTATCACTGGTTCTGCCATGCTTATTGTCTTATGAACAATCATTATCATCTGGTTATCGAAACACCAGATGGGAATCTTTCAAAAGGAATGCGACAGTTAAATGGTGTGTATACCATGCGTTTTAATAGACGTCATGGGAGCGTTGGGCATGTTTTTCAAGGAAGATACAAAGCCATTCTTGTACAGAAAGAGAGTCATTTGCTTGAGGTCTGTCGATATGTGGTGTTGAACCCTGTGC
>CAZFJD010000212.1:0-6114 GCA_964518775.1 uncultured Syntrophaceae bacterium | reverse complement strand
ACCTTTTCATAAATGGCTTCAACGATATCCACTTTCGTCATGGCTCGCCTCCTCCTTTGCCCGTTAGAAAACCCTGCTTTTCAAAGCGGGGATGAATTGTGTATCAGAATTTGAATACCTTTCAGAAAGGCTGGAGTCAAAGCCCCATCCTTTCTAACAGGGTTTACTTGGAATCTTACTGCCTCAACTCCGCCCGAAAGATTTCCCTCAAGCGTGAGATCACCTTCTCATGATATCGATTCACCTCTTCGTCCGTCAAGGTCCGATCACTGGCCTGGTAGCGGATTCGGTACGCAATCCCTTTCCTTCCCTCTGGAATAGGAACCCCCTGATAAACATCGAAGAGGTCGACCTCATCGATGAAAGGCTGATGAACATCCCAGATCGCCTCCGCCACCTTTTCAGCCTCCAGAGACTCATCGACGATCAATGAAAGATCTCGGTAAACAGCTGGGAACTTTGGCAATGGCCGAAACCGTTTTTCCTCTCTTGCCCTCTTCACCATTCGTTCAAAATCGATCTCAAAGAGATAGGCCTTTCCATGGATTTCATAGTGGCCCAACACTTGGGGATGGATCTCCCCCAAAACGCCCAACACCTCCTTTCCACACAAAACGCTCGACGCCTTTCCCGGATGGAGATAAGGGATACCCTCTGTCCTTTCAAATTGTATCTCCTCGACCTGGAAGGCCTCAAAAAGATCCTCAATACAACCTTTCACATCATAGAAATCGATCCCCCTTGGAGAAAAGGCCCAATGGTGATCCCGATCCACGCCCATGGCCAAACCCACCAGATATTTCACCTCTTTGGGTAGTCTTTCTCCCTCCATTGGAAAAAAGACCTTTTTGAGCTCAAAGATTTTTAGATTTGGAATCTTTCTGGAGAGATTGTAACGGGCCGTCTCCATCAGACCCGGGATCAGGGAGGTTCTCATCACCGACCAATCTTCTGTCAGAGGGTTGAGAATTCTTAGATGTCTTCTCCTCGCATCCTCCGTGATAAGGCTGATGGAATCCAAAGAGGCAGGAGATGTAAAACTGTAAGTAATCACTTCATGGTAACCATGATGGATGAGAACCTCCACCACCTTCCTTTCCAGAAGAAACTCCCTGCTCCTCTCCTCTGAGGATGGCGGCCCTTTAGGGAGCGTTAGAGGAATTTTCTCATACCCATGCATGCGGGCGACTTCTTCGATGAGATCGATCTCCCGCTCCAGATCTCCTCGAAAAGAGGGACGGGTCACCATCAGAGTATCCTCGCCCTCTTCTCGGACATTCAATTCCAGATGGTTCAGGTAAGTTTTTACTTCCTCGACTGAGATGTCCGTTCCTAATACCTGGCAAACTTTCCGAACACTCAAATGGATCGGGCTCGGCCGGATGGGCCCCGGATAGGCATCCACCACTCCTTCTACCACTCTTCCGCCAGCCGACTCCTGAATCAATTGGGCTGCTCGGTTTGCTGCGGAAACACATCCTCCATAGTCGATCCCTCTTCCAAAACGATAGGCTGCCTCAGTCTCAAGGCCGAGTTGTTTTGAAGTCCTCCGATTTCCCATCGGGTTGAAATAGGCGCTCTCCAAAAGCACCGTCCCCGTATCCTCTTTGATCTCTGAATTGAGGCCACCCATCACACCGGCGATGGCCACCGGCTTGACCCCATCACAGATCATGAGCATCTCTTCATCCAGCGTCCTCTTCACGCCGTCCAACGAGACAAATTCCTCGCCTCTCCTCGCCCTCCGAACGACAATCCTCCCCTCTTCCAAGAGGTTGAAATCGAAGGCATGGAGGGGTTGGCCATATTCCATCATGACGAAGTTGGTCACGTCCACCACGTTGCTGATGGAGCGAATCCCCACCTTTTCCAATCGATTCTTCATCCAAAGTGGAGACGGCCCAATCTTTACACCCTCGATCATCCTCGCTACATATCGGGGACATAGATCTGGGTCCAAAATGGTCACAGAGGTCTTTTGATGGATCTCTTCCCCTTTTTCAGAAAGATGGGAAACTGGATATTTCACCCTCTGATGCGTTAATGCAGCAATCTCACGGGCCACTCCAATGACACAGAGACAATCTGGACGATTGGGTGTGATGCTGACATCGAGAACTGTATCTTTCAAACCCAGTGCCTCACCCAAACCCACTCCCAAAGGAAGATCGGATGGAAGAATCATGATTCCAGTGGCATCCGGACCTAAGCCAAGCTCAATCTCCGAACAGAGCATCCCTTCGGAGGCTTCTCCTCTGATCTTCGATCTCTTGATTTCGATGCCGTTCGGGAGCCGAGCTCCTACCAGAGCTAAGGGGACTCTTTGGCCTTCCCTGATATTGGTCGCGCCGCAGACAATCGAAAACTTCTCCTTGTCGGTTCTCGCTTCCACCAGGGACAGCCGGTCCGCATTGGGATGTTTCCGAATGGAATGGATCTCTGCCACAACGATCTTCTCAAATCCTTCACCCGTTGAAATGGTTTGTTCGACTTCGAGACCCCCCATGGTTAGAAGGTCGACGAGCTCCTTCACTCCCATTCGAATCTCAACATAATCCTTGAGCCAATTCAGACTGACCTTCATTTTCCTTTATCTCGTTTGTTTGGTTTCTCTGGTTTATTTAGTTAACTAAAGAAACAAAATAAACGAAAGAAACCAGATAAACTAAAATTGTCTGAGAAATCTCAGATCGTTTGTAAAGAAGAGTCGAATATCGTTGATCCCAAACTTGAGCATGGCGATCCGTTCGATGCCCAATCCAAACGCAAAACCCGTGACTTCCTCGGGATCATAATTTACAAATTTGTAGACGGCAGGATCCACCATCCCAGAGCCCAAGATCTCTAACCATCCAGTGTTCGAGCAGACCCCGCATCCCCCTCCTCCGCAGATGAAGCACTCGATATCAACCTCGGCGCTCGGTTCCGTGAACGGGAAAAAACTGGGTCGGAATCGAAGCTTTGTCTTCTCACCGAACATCTGGTGAACAAATACAGTCAGGACCCCCTTCAGATCTGCAAAGGTGATCCCCCTGTCCACCAAAAGACCTTCTACCTGATGAAACATGGGAGAATGGGTTGGATCCGAATCACAGCGATAGACTGCTCCCGGACAGATCACACGGACCGGAGGACGCTTCTTCTCCATCGTTCTTACCTGAACAGGTGAGGTATGGGTTCTCAGAACGACATCGTCTGAAATAAAGAAGGTGGCCTGCATCTCACGGGCAGGATGTCCTTTGGGAATGTTGAGGGCCTCAAAGTTGTAGTAGTCTAATTCTACCTCTGGCCCTTCCACCACTTCAAAACCGAGACGAGAGAAAATATCGATAATCTCATCCAGGGTCTGAGTGATTGGATGTCTCTTTCCGACAGGAATCCTTCTACCCGGGAGCGTTACATCGATCCTCTCTTTCTCTAAGGCCTCCTTTCTCTCCCGCTCTCGAATGCGGGAAAGTGCCTCTTCAATCCTCGCCTCCAACTCTTCTTTAATCTCGTTCGCCAATCTCCCTATTTCTCTTCGATCCCCTTCAGGAAGCGTCCCTAAACGCTTAAGCAGCTGTGTCAGACTTCCCTTTCTTCCCAAACTCCTCACCCGAACCTCGGAGACCTCCTTCTCTGTGGAGGCCTGCGAGATGGAAGCCAATATCTCTTTGTGAAGCTGCTCAAGTTCCTCTTTCATGAGGTCACTCTTTTCCCACAGAGTGTGTACTACTTTTGTGCAACACCACTCGTCTTGGCCATGTCTGCAATTTTTGAAAAGGCATTGGGGTCACTCACCGCCAACTCGGCCAATATCTTCCGGTCCAGCTCGACATGAGCCTTCTTCAACGCATTCATTAAGCGGCTATAGGAGAGACCATGGAGTCTCGCTGCGGCATTGATCCGAGTGATCCATAGTCTTCGAAAATCTCTCTTTCTCGCCCTTCGATCCCGATAGGCATAAGCCAGAGCCCGATGAACGGCATCCACGGCCGTTCGGTAAAGACGACTTCGCCCTCCTACATAACCTTTGGCCATCTTTAAGACTTTCTTCCTTCTGCGTCTCGTCTTCGGTCCACCGATTACCCTTGGCATGACTGATTTTCCTCCAGAAGATAAATTAACGAAATGCGCATAACGCCAAGCGCCTAGCGTTTTTTAAATTAGATATAGGGAAGCAACTTCTTGATCCCTTTCTCATCCGATGGATGAATGAGCTTTGGGGTTCTCAGAACTCGCTTTCGATTGGCTGCCTTCTTTGTCAGAATATGTCGTGCAAACGCCCTCTTCGCTCTTATTTTTCCAGTCCCAGTCCTCTTGAACCGTTTCGATGCTCCCCGGTTCGTTTTTAATTTAGGCACAGTACCCTCCTTCAGAAAAAGTACTTGGCTTAAGGGCTTAGGTAAAGATGCCAGCTTTGTCAAGAGGTTAAGTCATTAGTGTTTAATTCTATAACCTTAACCTTTTGACCTTATCCTAAACTGGCCTCATAACCCTAACCTAGAACCTAATTTTTATGGTTCATGGGTAGTTGATTTTTGACTCTGAATAGGAGCCAAGACCATGGTAAAATTTCTTCCCTCAAATCTGGCAGATTGTTCGATCTTCCCCCACTCCTTTGTCCCCTCAACAATTCGATTCAGCATATTCTTTCCCAGGTCGGGGTGAGCCAATTCTCTTCCTCTAAAAACAACCGTGATCTTAGTCTTGTTCCCCTCTTTCAGAAAACGCTCAATATGGCGTAGCTTGAATTGGAAATCATGCTCCTCCGTCTTCGGCCTCATCTTCACTTCTTTGATGTGAACAACCGCTTGCTTCTTTTTCGCCTCATGGGCTTTCTTGCTCTGTTGGTACTTGAACTTCCCATAATCCATGATCCGGCAAACGGGTGGGGCCGATTTCGGAGAAACCTCCACCAGATCTAAATCAAAATTGGCAGCCGCACGAAAAGCTTCTGCCAACGGTAAAATCCCCAACTGCTTTCCCTCAGGGTCGATGACCCTCACTTCCCTCGCCCGAATTTCCCGGTTGACGCGAACCTCCTTAACGATAAGCACCACCTCCTTTTTTTGAAAGTGGAGAGTAGAATGTGGTAAGTGGTTAAATCCACTTTCTGCTCTCTACTGTCCACTTTCTATAAAGTTGGATATTCTGATTCGACCTGCTTGAGAAAGTTCTCGATCTTCATCCCCCTCATTGTCTCACCACTTCGTCGACGTGGCGAAATCGTAGCCTCCTGCTCTTCCTTATCTCCAACCACCAACATGTAGGGGATCTTTTGGAGCTGAGCCTCCCGAATCTTGAACCCTAACTTTTCGTTACGAAAATCTTTCTCAACCCTCAGCCCCTTTTGAATCAACTGCTGGTAGACCGTCTCGGCATAAGGAATATGGCGATCCGTCACCGTGACGAGGACAGCCTGGACAGGAGCGAGCCAGACAGGAAAGGCGCCTGCGTAGTGTTCGATCAAGACTCCGATAAACCTCTCCATCGCTCCAAGGATGACACGGTGAAGCATCACGGGTCTGTGTCGTTCTCCGTCGCTCCCGACATAGGTGAGGTCGAAGCGCTCCGGCATGGAGAAGTCTGCTTGGATCGTTGCGCATTGCCAACTCCGGTTAAGGGCATCTTTTAGCTTGACATCGATCTTCGGACCGTAAAAGGCTCCCTCTCCCTCATTGATCTCAAAAGAGAGGCCTTTCCCCTTGAGGGCATTGAGAAGGGCCTGGGTTGCTCTCTCCCAGTCTTCGTCGGTTCCGATCGACTTCTCCGGCCGCGTGCTCAGTTCCATTTCATATTCAAAACCAAACATTTTCATCACATCGTCGACAAAGTCGATGATGGCGCAGATCTCGTCATTCAATTGGTCAGGCCGACAGAGGATGTGAGCATCATCTTGAGTGAAACCTCTCAAGCGGAGCAAACCATGCAGTTCCCCAGATTTCTCGTGCCGGTGAACGGTCCCCAATTCAAAGTATCGGAGAGGAAGGTCGCGATAGCTCCGAATCTGTGATTTGTAAATGAGCATGTGGGCAAGACAGTTCATCGGCTTGATTCCGTATTCAGAATCCTCCACCTTTGTAAAATACATCTTGTCCCTGTAATTTTCGAAGTGTCCAGACTGTTTCCAGA
>CAZFJD010000211.1:0-6170 GCA_964518775.1 uncultured Syntrophaceae bacterium | reverse complement strand
CTGCTTTTCGTTGAAGGGCTCCTTTAAAGGATAACCAACGAAAATAAGATGGTCTTTCTTAGCATGAACGATATAGTCATCGAAGAGAAAGGGTTCGGTCATTGAAATGGCAGATACGTATTGGGGGATATGCTCCGGTAAATAAGCGTTCTCTCCGATGTATTCCAGTTGAGTCCCCGTAATCATACTTCTTCCTTAGTCACCTGGTATCCTTCATCGAGAAACATCTTCCTAATTCCTGGGATATGGGCAACTCCAACGAAGGCCACCACATCTTCTTTTTCGGAAAATGCCTTAATTCCTCTAAAGAATATTGGGTCGCGATTGGCCAGGATGGATTCGCAGCGAGTGGGGAATTCTCCTGTCATCGAAACGAATTTTTCAAGATCCCCTAAGAGGAAGGCTTTCAGAAACAGTTCTCTATAGGCATTCCAATAATCGATATGATTTAGAAACTTTACAATACGTTCAAAAGGTATTCCATCAAGGGCGGCAAGTTGGTCCTCAATAGACTCAAGGTATTGGATTCTCTTTCCAAGCTTTTTTGCGATTTGAAAGGCTTCTACATCCATTGAGTATTTCCAATCTAAAAGGGTGGACCAGACCGTGAAGAATGCCAGCCAGGGTCGAACTCCTCTCGTATGGACTTCGAAGAGATCGGGAGTCGTGCGATAAAGGAGATCAAGATAAGAACCCGGAGAGGTTGTTGGGGCCTTCAACCTGGAGCGAAGTTGTCGGTTAATCTCTCTAATCACCGTTGGCTCGAGGGCATCATATATGGATGGGCTATGGACCCCCTTTCGTCCATACTCTACCACTTTTGCCATACTTTCTTTATCGAGGGGACCCTCAAAAATTACTATTTCGGCATGGTTCATCAGCTTGGTGAGGGCCTTCCTAAAACTGTGGGGGAAAAAGTGGGCCGTCCCTACGAGAAAGGAAGTCCGACCCTCTTTCTCGATTCTCCATACAGTTCTTAAGGGTTTCCTCTTCCACCAAAACAAATTCATTAGGCTCCTCTTCGTCCTCTAGGAATCAAAGCTTTCCTTCAAGCTCCTTAATGAGCAAAAGGGTCCTCGCATATCCAGTGTGGTGTTCACAGAATTCGTAATTGAGAAAGGGAACGCCGCCCCACTTTTCCTTAAATCTTCTTATCCCTTTGTTCACTCCCAGTCCGAGATTGATCGTTTTTCTCCCATGCTCCCGAGTCAGTTTAATCATTTCAAAAAAAAGGAGATCAGAAGCATGAGGGACATAATGTTTTTTTGAATAACAGCCAAGCAAATAGGTTGCAAATGCTTTTGCAGCGAGTTCGACAACATAAAAGGCGCAAAGGTTCCCGTTTTTGTCCCGGGCATTAAGCACATATGAACTTTGAGAACGGGCCACATATTCTGGCATGGCAAGATAAAGTTCTCTCACTCTTGGTGTTAATCTTTCCCTTTTTAAAAGCTCCTTGATGAGGGCTTCATGATCTTTTGAAAAAGAATGGCTTCGTTCAGTCGCTAACTCTTTCGAAGCCTTCTCGACCATGCGTTGAAGAGATGGCTTAAGCTTCGTTTGCCCGATATCGAGTCTGTAGTATTGGTCGCTCTCCCTTTCAGTGCAAGAATGAGAAAGGGATGGGGGTATCTCCGGGCCGACGAACCAGAGATACTCAGGTCGATAGGTGTCGAGCATCTGTTTCAAAACCTTTTCGTATCGCTCCTGTGAAAAATTGCTATCGAATGGATATCCCACCACGATGAGCCAATTATCTTTTACAAGACATAGACAGTCCTCGATAAGAAAAGGCTCCCCTTTTGATATCAATGTCATGAGGCTCACGATATGTTCCGGTACATACGCCTTTGTGAGGATGTATTCTTCATCTTCGAGAGAGATCATTTCCTATTCCTGTAAATAATCTATCTTATATCAGTTTTATTTTAATTTCAAAAACATCTTGAAAGAAAGGCTGATGCTTTTGCGAATGATATTGTGTTATCATATATTTTGATGAGGGAAGAGGTTCTGAAAAGAATTTTTCTCATTTTATTTTTTCTGGTCATTCCTCTTTGGTACGTCGAGAAAACCTTTCCTTCACCTTCCAATTTTAATTTTGATATCCAATCCCACTATCTGAGGCTTTGGATCGATCCTTCGCGCCACTTCATCAGAGCGGAGGACCGGCTTGGGATCCGCCTCAAAGAAAAGAAGATCCAGATTCTGTCTTTCCTGATTCATCCTAAGTTAAGAATCATCCGAGTTTCCGATCTGAAAACAGCGAAGTCCCTCCAATGGACTGAGGCGTCCTTTTCCGACAACGCGAAGAGAATCGGTGTTTCTATTAAGAAGGTTGGGAATCCCCTTTCTCTCTCCGTTTCCTACGAAGGCGTTATTTATGATCCCGTGATAAAAGAGAGAGCCCTTCAATTTGTAAAAGGAGACCAGACCACTGGGTTGATCGGCCCAGAAGGAGTCTACCTCTCTTCGTCATCTCACTGGTTTCCTGACAGACCGAATGCAATGGCAACCTTCATGGTGGAGGCCACCATTGCTGAGCCATTCCGGATTGTCACGCAGGGAGAACTTCTATCTGAAAAAGTCGGGGAAGGTTTTCGGAAGAGTAAATGGATTTATCCACTGCCGACAGAAAGTCTCAGCCTGGTTGCGGGAAAGTACTCGGTCAAAACGCGGCGAGTGGATGATATTAAGATCTCAACGTACTTCTTTCCAGAGGATGAACGATTTTCAGAAGTGTTCCTAAATGCGGCAGAAGAGTATCTGAAAATCTATTCAGACCTCCTGGGCCGATACCCATACAAAAAGTTTGACATTGTCCAGAACTTCTTTTCGAGTGGCTACAGTTTTCCCACGTTCACCCTTCTTGCCCCGGAGGCGATCCGGCAGGGAAGAGAATTTCTTAGACCAGGCGCTTTGGACCATGAGATGGTCCATTCCTGGTGGGGACACAATGTCAGTGCCAAACCCCAGACAGGAAATTGGGTGGAGGCCCTGACGACTTATTGTACGAATTACTATTACAAAGAGTTGAAGATGGGAGAGGAGATAGCGCGGAAGCATCGTCAGGATCTGATGCAAAAATATGCCATTCAAGTTCCTTCTTTGAAAGACTATCCTCTTCGACGATTTCAGGAGAAACGGGAGGAGCTGGACGGCCATATTGGCTATGGGAAAGGCTCCATGGTCTTCCATATGCTTCGCCAAATCGTTGGAAAGGATCTCTTCTTCGCCACATTGCGAAACTTCTCCGAACAATATCGAGGCAAACAAGCAGGCTGGAAGGATATTCAGAGGGTGTTTGAAGAGGCAAGCGGAAGGAAGCTCGATAAGTTCTTCCCCCAATGGCTCGATCGATCTGGGGGGCCTCAACTGAAGTTAGAAAATGTTAGGGTCCAGGTCACATCGAAGGGGTACCTGATCTCAGGAGATGTAGTCCAAGAAGGAGAAGTCTATCAACTTACCCTTCCAATTGAGATCGATGACGGGTTGGGGAAAAAGAGCTTTCCCTTGGAGGCTTCGAGAAAAAGAAATTCTTTTTCTATGGAGGTTCCAAAGATCCCTTTGAATCTTGCCTTAGACCCAGAGGGTCACGTCTTTAGAAAATTATATCCGGAGGAGATTATTCCGTGTCTCAATGCCTTCCTGGAGGATCAGCAAAAGATTTTTGTCATCCCTGATCAGGGTCAGGAAGATGAGGAAAGGGAAAAGATCTATCTCGAATTGGCCAGAATGGCAAAAGGGCAGAAAGGAGGAAAGATCCTACGTATCGGCGAGATCACCGAGGAGACGATTCTGAATTCTTCCTTAATGCTTTTTGGCGGGAGTTGGAAACATTCTCTTTTTTCTAAACTTTTGTCTAACCTTCCTGCTCCGATTCGTTTAAAGGATGGCACTTTTTTTGTGAACGGAAAAAGGGTGGATGAAGAAGATGAATCACTCCTCCTCACGTATCCCCGCCCCTTAAAAACTGGAAAATGGGTGACGATCTTTTTTGGTTCATCGGTCATTGCCCTTTCACGGTCTCGCTATATCTTCTTCTATGGTTGGGACAGCTATGTTCTTTTCAAAAAGGGGAGGCCTGTGGAGAGGGGAAGTTTTTCTCCGTTGAATTCGTTCACCTCTCACAATTTCTTATCTAAAGGTTACTTCGACACCATTCAAACTCAGAGATTAAAAGACGATGTTTCTTACTTGGCTTCGTCTGAACTAGCAGGGCGACTTCCCGGAACCTCAGGATATCGCAAAGCTCAGACTTATTTGATCAAACAATTGGAAGAGATGGGAATGACACCGATCATCCAGCCCTTTGTCATTAGAATTAGGGACGTCGAAAAGAGTGAGGTGATTTTGAGGACATCGAAGAGGGAGAAAAAAGTGAAGGCCGTCCCGATCCGATTTTCAAAGGAAGGGGAATGGAAAGGGCCCGTCAGGTTTATTGATATTGACCAAATCGAGGGGATTCAGAGTCTATCTGGAGAGGGTGCAGCGATTCTTCTTGATCTTCCAAATGATCTTCCTGAGGAATTCCTTTTTAAAAAGGTGAAGGATATCCAATCCAGAGGTGCCAACGTGCTTTTTATCTTCATTAAGGAGGAGGCTTTGGATCTTCTGGCGCCGTATATCACATATCCTTCCTATTTTCCCCCCAAACTGGAGGAGAGGTTAAGCAGGAGAGAAAAGGAAGGTTATTCTATTCATCGACCCCTTGAGGCTTCCAAATTTGCAGCAAGAGCAAAGGAACCCGGATTTTCGGTCACGAGCTCCATATTTCTTCTTCCATATTCCCAGGCAGAGGAAGGGTGGGTGAAGAAGTTGGCAGATCAAAAGGATCTCTTCATTGAAATTGTCCTTCGCTTCAAGAATACGCAATTAGGCGATTCAAACATCGGAGGAATCCTCTATGGTCGTGACCCCGAAGGAATGAAGAAATTCCTTGTCCTGGGCGCCCATTACGATCATCTGGGAAAGGATGAAAAAAGTGGATATTACTATCCTGGAGCCGATGATAATGCTTCAGGTGTTGCGGCTATTTTGGAAATCGGGCGCTCACTGACGGAGAGAAGAAGGGAGTTGAAACGAAGCCTCGTTCTTCTCTTCTTTGGTGGAGAGGAGTGGGGACTGCAGGGGTCGCGGCACTTTGTTGAAAATCCTTTCGTTCCCTTGAAACAGGTAAAAGCCATGCTCTCTGTGGATTCTATTGGAGGATTGACTGAGGAGAAAGAGGTCTTTTTCGTAGGTGGTTCTCTTCATCCTTCCCTTACAGAAAGGAGCAGAAGGTTTGTCCAGCCGTTGGGAATGAAAGAAGGTGGGGATATCGATCGCTATGCTTTCGCTTTTGGTAGCGACCACTATCCCTTCCATCAAAAAGGGATACCCGCCATCGACTATTTTGCATCGGATTATAAGAAATTGCACACTCACCGTGACAATGTTGAATGGATCGACTTTGATAAGTTGACCAGTGTTACTCGATTAATCTATATGACAGCATATGAATTTTTGACAGAACCACCCTGAACCATGCAAGGTTCAGGGCTGCCATGTACCCTTCGTGGTCCATGGCGTAATTGAATTGCAGATTGAAGAGAAAGGAGAGAAGGAGGAAAAGAATGAAGATTTTTTTGGTTGCTTCATTCATAGCGCTACTGGTTGGTCCTCTAATGCTGAGCAAACCCATGGCAGATGGACAATCCCTTTCCCTTACCCAGGAAAGGCATCTTGCCAACATTCGGCAGCTGACCTTCGGTGGTAAGAATGCGGAGGCCTACTTCTCCTTCGATGGAAAGAAATTGATCTTCCAGGCCACACGGGACGGGTTTCAATGCGATCAAATCTTTGTGATGAACGTCGATGGAAGTGACATTCGTTTGGTCAGTACGGGCAAAGGGCAAACCACCTGTGCCTACTTTTTCCCGGATGGTGAGAGAATCCTCTACTCCTCAACACATCATCTCCATCCAGATTGTCCGCCTGCGCCCCCGAGGGCGAAGAGATTTATCTGGCCTCTTCACCCTTACGAAATCTTCACTTCCAAAATTGATGGCTCCGATTTGAAAAAATTGACCTTTACCGGAGACTATAATGCTGAGGCCACCCTATCTAAAGATGGAAAAATCGTCTTCACCTCACTGAGGGAAGGCGATCTCGATATCTATACGATGAAT
>CAZFJD010000210.1:0-6192 GCA_964518775.1 uncultured Syntrophaceae bacterium | reverse complement strand
TCCGAAAGGGCTCACTTCCCTTTATAGATACCTAAACGAACCCTGTTAGAAAGGATGGGGCTTTCATCCTACCCTGCCCTTTCTGTAAGGAATTGTCGTAGACTCGACTCTACGAGAAGCTTGGTTGATGTCAGCCTTACCATAAACTCCATAGCATGTTTACTATTCAACGGGGTAAATGGCGGGGTCTTCTAAAGGGGTGAAGATGAATGCGTTCCATTATTAGAAAACTCTTCCAGTTTTTATTGCCTCCCCAATGCAACTGCTGCGAAAGATTTTTGGATGAGGGACAAGACGCGATCTGTCCAGACTGTTTTTCAGAGATCCACTGGATCGGGCCTCCGTTCTGTTCCATCTGCGGAACGCCCTTTATCTCTGAGGAGGACAAACTCCATCCATGCGGTCGTTGTTTAACCAAGGGAAGATATTTTACAACGGCGCGGGCCCTGGGAGTCTACGATGGCTCTCTCCAAGAGGCGATCCACCGGTGGAAATATGAGGGAAAGACAACCCTGACCCCATTGTTTGGGAGATGGATGACAGAAGGATTGAATCGCTATTGGGATCCTACCCTTTTCGACCTCCTGATGTCTGTGCCACTCCATCCCCAGCGATTAAGGGAAAGAGGGTTCAATCAAGCTCTCCTCCTTGTGGAGGAATTAAGCCGTCGGACCGGGATCCCCTACCGAAAAAGGGGTCTTCGGAAAGTGAGGCCCACCACTCCACAGGTGAATCTCAGCGGTGCGGAAAGGGAGAAGGCCGTGAGGCGATCTTTCCATGTCATGCGAAAAGAAGAAGTGGAAGGAAAGTCGATCCTCCTGGTCGATGATGTCTACACGACTGGAGCCACAGTGAATGAATGTTCAAAGGTTCTGCTGGCCGCCGGTGCAAAAAGAGTCGATGTCCTCACGTTGGCCCATGCGCTGAAGAGTCCTTAAAGACGCTAAGCGCTTAGCGCTTAGCGCATAGCGATCAAAAGATGGCTCGTCGAAAGATATGGTTCTTTCTCTGGATCCTGATTCCGATCGTCGTGGTGGCGACCGTCGGCTTCCTTTTCATCCAATATTTCCTTGACCCCAATCTCTATAGGAACGCCCTTCAGGAATCACTGACCAAAACCCTGAGCAGAGAGGTCTCAATCGGTAGGGCAAAGTTAAGTCTATGGGGTGGCCTCGGGATCGTCTTCGAAGACTTCCGGGTGAAGGACCGTAGCCGTGTCCTCGATCTACTCCAGTCGAAAAGATTGATCTTGAGGGTCAAGTTCCTCCCTCTTCTCAAGAGAGAAGTTAAGTGGAAGCGCATCGTTGTCGATCAGCCCAGTCTCCATCTGCTAAGGGATAAGAGCGGACGATTCAATATCCTTGATGCTCCCTTAACGACAGAGGGATGGAAGGCTTCCCAGCAGAAGATGATCCAAACCATCTCGACCTTCTTCGAAGGCTCCTTTAGCCTTCAAAATGGAGCTATCTCTCTCTCCGACGAGAGCCTTGGGGACTCACCGGTAGTTACTCAAATACGATCCTTCAATCTTCGTCTCACAAAGGTCGCCTATCAGAAGCCCTTTCCGTTCGAACTCAGTGGAGAAATCGTCCATTCCACAGGAGAGGGGCGGCTCTCCATTGCCGGGACGATCCAAAATATCGCTGAGGACATGGACCTCTCGAAGGTCAGATTAAAAGGAGAGATGAAGATCAGAGGGATCGAGACCTCCCATTTCTGGCCATATCTGAAGACCCTGCTCCCTATGAGAATGATCTCAGGAACCCTTGACCTCAACGCCCATTATGAAGGGGCGTTTGCAGGAACCTTCAAGACCTCTGCCAAAATGAAGTTCAGGGATGTCGTCTATGACCATCCACAGGTCTTCGCACAAATCTTAAGGCCGAAATGGCTCAACCTCGATCTCCACGTAGATTATGATCTACGGGAGATCAGAGTCCCTCGATTGTCCCTCGAAGTGCCAGAGATTTCAGTAAAGGTGAAGGGAAGGATTCACGGGATCGGAACGAAGGAGATGGGCATCGAGGCAGAGGCTCAGAGTCAACCCTTCGATCTCTCAGAGGCGAAGAAGTTCATCCCCTATCGGATCATCACCCCGGATGTCTCTGGCCCGCTTTTCCGCGGGGAAGGAAACGGATCTGTCCAGATCGTCTCGGTTAAGCTTTCTGGAAAGATGCCCGAGATTGAACATTGTGATCAACCCCAATATGCCCGCACCCTTTCAGCAGAGCTGAAGCTCAACAGGGCACGGGTAAAGTTTCCTTGGAACCTTCCTCCCCTGGAGGATCTCAAGGGAACCCTTCTCTTTGAAGAAGGCCACCTCCACCTAAGAGAGATGGAAGGGAGATTTCTCCATTCCACCATTGACCGCACCAATGGGATCTTTTACCGCCTCCTCCTTAATCCGACCCTTCAGGTCCATGGCCAAGGCAGATTAAGTATGATTGACCTTCCCACATTGATGAAGATTGGGGAATCGACCAGCGACCTCTCGAGCGCCCTTTCCCCCATCAGCTCCTTCTCTGGAACCGCACAATATCAGGTTTCGGCCAAAGGAGAGTTAAAGAGTCCACTGCGCTTTGAGCATCATGGCGTTTACCATCTTTCGAAAATCCGTTTCACCCATTCTCAAGTGCCATCCCCCATCTTCATCGGAGAGGGTAAAATCGATCTTTCCCATGAGGGGCTTCAATGGTCCGGAGCAAAAGCGGAGTTCGGTAATTCATCACTCCTCATGGACGGCTCATGGAAGCGGAGTGAAAAAAGCGGACCTTTTGAGATGATAGCCAAAGGAAGGGTTGATCTGAAGAATCTCCTCGCTCTTTCGCAATCCCCACTCTTTCCGGAAGAATTGCGAACCAAAGCGAAGGGCGTTGAGAGTCTTTCAGGGACAGGACGGTTTTCATTCAAAGGCCTGAGACCAGCGGGCCACCGATCTTTTTCCTATGAGGGGGAATGGACCGCAAAGGAGGCGGTCCTTCTTTTGAAAGGACTCCCTCATCCGTTCACCTTTAGAGAAGGAACTTTCTCGTTCTCTAACCTCGGGGTGGGTTTCTCCAAAATGAGGGTGCAATTCGGGAACTCATCCCTGGCACTGGATGGGTTTATCAAAGACCCCAATCTGAATCTCTCCACAACAGGCTCGATCGATCTAAGATCTCTTCACTCCGTTCTTCAATCGGCCCTTGTTCCAGACCGACTCCGCTCAGAGCTGGAAGGGATTCAAGAGATGAGTGGAAGGACAGAGGTTCGTCTGAAATGGCTCGGACGAATGGAATCATGGACCAACGCCATAAAGGAAGGAAAGATTCTATTGAAAGGGGTCTCTTTTCAACATCGAAAGGTTCCTGTGCCTCTTTCCAAGATCGAAGGTTCTCTTCTCCTCTCTCCTGAACAGATCCGATTCGACGGATTAAAGGGGAATCTCGGGGAATCTCCACTCGCTTTGTCGGGGTCGATTTCACGGGTCGAACAAAAAGCGGGACCGGGCAAGTGGATCGCCTTTCAATGTTCCTCTTCCCAAATGGATCTCGATCCGCTCTTTCCAAAAAGAGACGATGCCACCCCAACATCGTTCGAAGGCCTCAGAGATTTACTTTCATACTGGTCTTTTGATGGCAAGGTAGAGATTGATCAAGGAAGATATCGCAGTCTCCACTATCGGGAATTGAAGGCCGAAATGAAGACAATGGATGGAAGATTGGTCCTTCATCCTTTCACGTTAAAGGCAGATGGAGGAGACCTTTGGGGTGAGGGATGGATCCAACCCTCAGAAAATGGGATAAGATTTGAAATTAAACCTCGCCTTTCCAACATCGAAGCCAAGCCCTTTCTTCGAACCTTTTTCCGAAAAGGAGAGGAGCAGAGGATTCTGGTGACCGGGAGGCTTCACCTCGACAAGGTCGAGCTACGGGGAGAGGGAGAGAATTTTCAAAAGGCGAAGGAGTCTCTGAATGGAAGGCTAAGACTCGAGATCGAAAAAGGAGTGATCGAAAGATTCAATGTCCTTGCGAAGATCTTTTCCATTCTCAATGTCTCTCAGTTGCTCAGAGGGCGCTTTCCAGATTTGACGACTCAAGGACTTCCCTATCATCAGATCACGGCAAATATTCATGTGAAGGATGGCGTCGCTTCCACAGAGGACTTCCTGGTTGACAGTGATGCCATGAGGATCACCCTCTTCGGAAAGGTCGATCTGGGCAAGAACCTGATCGATGCGAAGATAGGGGTTCATCCGTTGGTCACCGTGGATACGGTGCTGAGTAAGATTCCCATCGCCGGTTATATCCTTACGGGCAAAGATAAGGCGTTCCTCTCCTATTACTATGAAGCGAAAGGAGATCTGGATGATCCAAAGATCGAGGCTATTCCCATTAAAGGCTTAGGAGAAGGTTTTTTAGGAATCATTCATAGGCTCCTTGAAACGCCTCTGAGGCCCTTCCAAAAGCCCCCTGGATCGAAAAAAGAGTGAAGAAGCTAGAAGGAAGCAATTCTCGAGATTAAAGATTTTTTTCACAAACTCATTTTTTTTCTTGACAGCAACAACATGTTGTTGTAATCATCATTCATCGTACTAAATATAGCCCTCTAATCTGCCTGCAGCAGGCAGGAAGGCTTACCATTAATCTACCGTAAACCAAGGTGACATAAAGATGTCTACTGTCATTGAGATGAAAGGGGATCGTCAAGGATTGAGAGAAGAGGTCGAAACCACAGATATGGCTCTCTTTGTCCGTACTTCCGATGAGGCTATGCATGGCTGGGATCGCCAGAGAATCGTGGAGGCCCTTACTCGAGAGACCTATGTGGATTTGGATACGGCAAAGGAGATCGCCCGAGAGGTGGAGGATTTGATTGCGACCTCCAAGATCAAGATGATCACCGCCCCCCTCATCCGCGAACTGGTGGACACCAAACTGATCGAAAGGGGACTCGAACAGGCCCGCAGGATGCACACCCGTCTCGGAATGCCGCTCTACGATGTGGATCAGCTCATCCTCCATCCGAATAAAGAGAATGCCAACGTGCCTCATGGGCCGGAGGCCACGAACCTCACCTTAGCCGAAAGAATTAAGAAGGAGTATGCCCTGCTCTCCGTCTTCTCTCAAGAGATCGCCGACGCCCATATGCGTGGCGATGTCCATCTCCACGACCTCGGTTTTATCGATCGGCCCTACTGTAGCGGTCAATCCCTCGAATACATCAAGCGCTTCGGCCTCAGCCTTCCGAACTCGATTGCCATGGCCAAACCCGCTAAGCATCCGGAGGTGCTGCTGGCCCATATGGTGAAGTTTGCAGCAGGCCTTCAGAGCCATTTTGCTGGCGCGATTGGTTGGGACTCCGTCAATCTCTTCTTCGCACCCTATCTCGTGGGGATGTCCGATCAAGAGCTGGAGCAACTCGCTCAGATGATGATCTTCGAATTCTCCCAACAGGCTGTCGCCAGGGGTGGCCAGGCGATCTTCACCGATCTCAATCTCTATTGGGAGGTCCCGAAACACTTTGAAAATGTCCCTGCGATTGGACCGAGTGGTGAGTTCACCGGAAAGACTTACAGTGAATACATGAAAGATGCGCAACGCTTTGCTTGGGCCCTCTTCGACGTCTACTTGGAGGGAGATGGGTCGGGCAGGCCCTTCTTCTTTCCGAAGCCACTCGTCCACATCACAGAGAAATTCTATCAGACTCCGGGCCATATGGATTTTCTCCACCACATCTGTGATGTCGCTTCAGAGAAAGGCAACACCTACTTCGTCTTCGACCGCGGCGAGACAGCCAAGATCTCTGAATGCTGCCGCCTCAGTTTCAAACTGGACCACACCGACCTGGAGGATGCCAAACAGCCCTGGAAGATGCGGTACTGCGCCCTCCAGAATGTCACCCTCAACCTTCCGAGGATCGCCTACCTTTCTAAAGGAGACGACACCCAGCTCTTCTCGAAGATTGCGGAGTTCGTTGAGACAGCCGTCAAGGCCCATCTGGAAAAGAGACTCTTCATCGAAAAACTCCTCTCCTTAGGGGAAAAGGGGCCCCTGGCGCTTCTGGCCATGGAGCGGGATGGGTCTTCTTACCTGAGGATGCATCGTGCCAGTTTTCTCATCGGCATGGTGGGGCTCAATGAACTCGTTCAAATTCATACCGGCCAGGAGATGCATCAATCAAAGCAGGCCTTCAAATTCGGACTGAAGGTGA
>CAZFJD010000209.1:0-6203 GCA_964518775.1 uncultured Syntrophaceae bacterium | reverse complement strand
AGTTGAAAAACCAAGAGAGATGGGGCGAGAGGAGGGAATTATAGGATGTTTAAAATCGTTGTGCCTGATGATTTTCCACAAGCAATGACAGGAACCAAAGCCCATGAGAGACTCAAAGAATGTGGTGAGCTTACTGTCTTCAACACGAAAGCAGAGTCTCAAAAGGAGTTGATCGAGAGGATAAGGGATGCAAATATCGTCCTCAATATAAGGGCATATTCTAAATTTACTGATGAGGTTCTTAGAAGCTGCCCTCAATTGAAGATGATTTCGATCTGGGGAGCAGGAACAGACAACGTGGATCTGAAGGCAGCAAAGGAACTGGGCATCGTGGTGTCGAATACCCATGGTTCTTCAACGATATCCATTGCGGAACATACCATGGCCCTCATCTTTTCGGTGAGTCGGAATATCCCAGAAATCCACCACGCTGTAAAGGGGGGTCAGTGGCCTCGTGGATATGTGGTGGAGTTATATGGCAAGACACTTGGCGTCATCGGAACAGGCTCGATCGGACAGCGTGTGTGCGAACTCGGCAAAGGCATTGGGATGAAAGTGATCGCTTGGACCTATCATCCCTCCGAAGAAAAGTCGAAGCGATTGGGAGTGGAGTTCGTTTCCTTGGAGGAATTATTGAAGAGAGCGGATGTCATTTCCGTTCATCTGAGGTTATCGCCTGAAACCGAAGGGTTGATTGGAAGGAGAGAATTTGGATTAATGAAGTCAACAGCTATCCTTATCAATACAGCGCGAGGAGCGATCGTTGACTACGAAGCGCTGGTCGAAGCCCTGAAAGAGAAAAAGATAGCCGGTGCGGGCTTGGATGTTTACCCTGTTGAGCCTATCTCTCCGGATGACCCGCTGCTAAGACTCGACAACGTCGTGTTGACGCCGCACAGCGCTGGCATGACCAAAGAAGCAATGGATGCCGGCCTCAATATGGCTGTGGATAACATCATCCAATATATGGAAGGTAAACCCATTCGTGTTGTTACCTAAGTCTCTCTTTCTGATCATTGGATTGGGGTGGGGGTCAGCCCTTGACAGAGGACAGACATCCAGATAGGATGATGGGCAACATTTTACACTGGAGCCACCCATGGCACGACCGCTTCGGATTACCTATGAAGGTGCTTTCTACCATGTTACCGCAAGAGGAAATGAGCGGAGAAAGATCTTTCTATCCCGGACCGATTATGAGAAGTTCCTTTCCTACCTTACCGATGCCCTTCACAAGTACGGCGTTATCCTTCATTCCTATGTTCTCATGGCAAACCACTATCACCTGATTGTGGAAACTCCGAAGGCGAATCTCAGCACTTTCATGCATGGTCTTGGGAGCTCATATACCACCTATTTCAACCTAAGAAGAAGACGGACAGGTCACTTGTTTCAAGGAAGGTATAAAGCCTTCTTGATTGATGTGGACAGCTACCTTCTCGAACTCTCTCGTTATCTTCACCTGAACCCTGTGCGGGCTGGAATCACAGCGAGACCAGAAGATTATCCTTATAGTAGTTTTCGTGCCTTCGTCTTTCCGACGGAGGAGACGAAGGTCTTTAGGGACCTCATCTGGGATATGATTTCTGGGGAGAGAAAGAGTGCTCCCCGGCGCTACCGTGAGTTTGTAGAGTCTTCTCTCAAAGAGAAGTCCAGAAGTCCCTTTGAGGAGGTGTACGCCGGGGTGATCCTAGGGAAAAGGTCATTCATAAAAGGGGTATTACAGAAACTCAAGGATCAGAACCTTCGGAAGCTGGAGATATCCCACAGAAAGGCCCTTACTTCAACCCTCTCTGATGTGGATGAGATTGTCCATCTCCTTTCGGTTCATTTCAAGGTCTCCAAAGAGAAGGTCATTTCTACTTATCCCTATAGGGCATATGGGATCTATCTTTCGAGAAAGCACACCCCCTGTTCGAATGTGGAGATCGCTAAGTACTTTGGCGGGCTTACCTATTCTGCAGTCACCAAGATTGGGACGAGGTTGAGAGAGAGAATGAAAAAAGACCAACGGCTAAGAGACGAGGTGAGGAAGCTGGAGGAAGTGCTGTCCCGTGTCAAGGGCTGACCCCTTTTTCGCCACTTCTTTTCACTTGACATGATCTCTAAATGATGCAATAATTGAGGCGTATAGACTCACTATTGATTCATACGGAGGTGATTCATTTGAAGCAAATTACCCTGAGGGGAATCCCTGTTGACATTGAAAGGATGATAAAAAGAGAGGCAGAAAGGAAGGGGATGAGCCTGAACAAAGCCTTTATTTCTCTTCTTGAAAAGGCCACGGGCACAAAGGAAAAGGTGCAGAAGAGGAAGTCGTTGCACCATGACTTAGATCATCTTTGCGGGATCTGGACAAAAAAAGAAGCAGAAGAGTTCACAAAAACCGTCGAGTTTCAGAGAACGATAGATGAGGACTTATGGAAGAACGCAAAGTCATGATGGATACTTCCGCCTATGCAGCATTTCTGAGGGGCAGTCCTGGAGTTAAGGAGGCAGTGCAGCAGACGGATGAGATTGTTTTCAATCCAGTGGTGCTGGGTGAATTGAAGGCCGGTTTTTTGATGGGAAGAAATGAAAAGAGGAATAGGGCCATCCTCAAGGACTTTCTCAGTTCCCCGAGAGTCATCATTGCTGAGATTGATGAAGAGACTTCAGAAAGATACGCTGCGATTGTGCAGTCTCTCCGGATGAAAGGCACACCGATACCCACCAATGACTTGTGGATCGCCGCCTCTGCCATGCAACATGGGTTAAAGGTTTTGACCACCGATAAGCATTATCTGGAAGTTCCCCAGATTATCACTGAATATTTTGAGGCAGGGTAATTTAGGCGGGATAGTCACCAACTTTCTTCCTCTCTATTAATCCCCTTCGAACGTCCCCATGAATGATGCCAGCCGAAGAGATCAGGTCATTTGATATCTGGACCTGCCGGCGTATCACTGCCCCAGCCATCCGGATAGCGTCAAAGAGTTCTATTTTGTCCTTATCATTGATACCGAGAGACCACCTTGTAGTCAGAGGCGTCCCCAGTCAGAAAAAGCCTATTTGGTTTGGGGATGTCCTTTCAACTGGAGGAGGAAGCCTTGAAAATTTTTTTAACTTGTGTTATTTAAAAACAAATTTCGCTGTGAGGTTGCTTATGGCAAAGGTGTGTGATGTTTGCGGGAAGGGGCCGGTCTTCGGCCATAATGTGAGCCACGCCAACAATAAGACCCGAAAGATCTGGTATCCCAATCTGCATAAGGTGACGGCCAACAAGGAAGGGAGGACGGTTCGGATGAAGGTCTGCTCCCGATGCCTTAGATCAGGGTTGATCACCAAAGCAGCCTAATCTCCCTCAAACCAGCATAATGCATAGAGCATAGCGTTAAAACCTCTTCGCGCTACGCGGCCCGCAAATCGTTAGGATTTGGCTTGGGCTTCGGCCCTCAATCTTTCTACCCGATTGACCCCTTTAATCTTTTCAAGTCCCTTGATCACCTTCTTGAGGTGATTGAGATCCCGAATCTCCAACTCAAAGATGCCAATGGCCTTATTATCTTCCGTCGTATTCACCCGAGCATTCTTGATGTTTGCTTCGGTGGAGGTGATGGAGTTGCTGATGTCTGCCAGCAACCCCTTCTTGTCTTCTGAATAGACCCGGATACGCACAGGATAGATATACTCTTTCGTGGAATCCCACTCGACTTCCACCTTACGGTTAGGGTCGCCATCGATGGCATTCTGGCAATCGGAGGTGTGAATCGTCATCCCCCTGCCTCGAGTGATAAAACCAACTACCCTGTCACCAGGCAACGGATTACAACATCCTGCATATCGCACCATCACATTATCAACGCCTTTGATGAGGAGGGCATCTCTTGGACCCCGGGTGATCTTTTTTATGAGATGTTTTAATCGGCCTTCTTCAACCCCTTCCTTCTGTTCTTCTAATCTCTCCTGGGGTAGGAGCTTTCCGATAATCTGGTTCGTGGTTACCTTTCCGTAGCCAACGGCAGCAATCAGGTCATCCACTACCTGAAAGCTAAATTCACTGGCGACCTTGGCCAGCTCTCCTGATTTGATCAATTTGGCCTGCTGGAGATTGTATTTCCGAAGTTCCTTTTCGAGGATTTCTTTTCCAAGCGTGATCGATTTTTCTCTTTCCTCCGCGGTAAACCATTGACGAATCTTCGTCTTGGCCCGGGTTGTCTTAACAAATTTAAGCCAATCTTTGCTCGGCCTGGCACCCGGGGAGGTCATGACCTCGATCGTATCTCCGCTTCGCAGTTCATATTTGAGAGGGACGATCTTGCCATTCACCTTCGCCCGCATGCAGTGGTCCCCGATATCGGAATGGATGCTATAGGCAAAATCGATGGGCGTTGCCCCAATCGGAAATTGTTTCACTGTCCCCTTGGGCGTGAAGACGTATACCTCGTTGGGAAAGAGGTCCACCTTCACGCTCTCCATAAATTCCGCATTATCTTTCAAATCCCGTTGCCATTCTAAGAGCTGCCTCAGCCAAGTAAAACGTTTATCATCCGCCTCCTGTAAGACCTTTCCTTCTTTATATTTCCAGTGGGCAGCAATGCCTTCTTCTGCAATCTTATGCATCTCATGGGTTCGAATCTGGATCTCAATTCGCTCCCCGTAGGGCCCGATCACGGAAGTATGAAGGGATTGATACATGTTCTCCTTGGCAAGGCCGATATAGTCTTTGAACTTCCCAGGGATCGGCTTCCAAATGGAATGGATAATGCCCAACACGTCATAACACTCTTTGATGGTACTGACGATCACTCGAAAGGCAGTGATGTCGTAGACTTGATCAAGATTGATGTTCTGGACCTTCATCTTCTGGTAGATACTGTAAGTCTGCTTCAAACGGCCAGCCACCTCTCCCTGGATGTGGTTTTCGTAAAGTCTCTTCATTAATGTCCGTCTTACCTCATCGACATAACGAGCCCTCTCTTTCTCCTTTTTCGCAATCTTACTTTGGATCTCTTGATAGAGATCAGGATGGAGGTATTGAAAGGCCAGATCTTCCAACTCCGACTTGATCCAGTCGATCCCGAGTCGATGGGCTATGGCGGCGTAGATATCGAGCGTTTCCTGAGCGATCTCTACCTGTCTTTCGGGAGATTGAAACTTCAGGGTCCGCATATTATGGAGGCGATCGGCCAGTTTGATTAAGACGACCCGGATATCCTTCACCATGGCCAGAATGATCTTTCGCAAATTCTCCGCTTGACCCTCTTCAGCGGAGCGGAGGGAGATCTGGCTGATTTTGGTCACGCCATCGACCAGCTGAGCAATTTCTTCCCCAAAGCTCTCCCGGACTTCTTCGGGAGTGGTAAACGTATCCTCCACAGAGTCATGGAGAAGTCCTGTGGCCACGCTGGCGATGTCAAGTTTCATTTGAGTCAGAATTCCAGCGACTTCAAGGGGATGGTTGAGGTAAGGCTCGCCGGAAAGGCGAACCTGGCCCAAGTGGACTTTGGCAGAGAAGACATAGGCCTTTCTCAAAAGATCCGTGTCCGCATTAGGGTTATAGGACAATAACCTTTCTGAGATGTCATTGAATCTCAACATTTCACTTTCATCTTACTATAACCATTGGAAAATTCAAGGGGGCTCTCGGCCTTGCCCCCCCCTTGTAAACGGGGGATATTGAAATGTTTTGACAGAAGGAGCAATAGAATCTATAATTTGCATGCCAAAATTCCTTGGGGAAAATCCAACGATGAAACGGTTGGTCATTGTCATCTTTGTTTTGGCTGCCGTAGCGGGCGCTCTCTTCTATCTCTTCACTCGAGACAAGAAAGAAGAAGATCCCTTTATCAAGGTCTCTGGAAATATTGAGACCACGGAAGTGGGTGTCGGTTTCAAGATTCCAGGAAGAATTGTGAGCATTGCGGTTCAAGAAGGGGACTGGATTGAAAAAGGAAAGGTGTTGGCCAAGTTGGATGATGAGGATCTTCGTCAGCGCCTTGAATTGGCGAGGGCGACGTTAAGGTCAGCCCAAGCTCGATTGAAAAAGCTCTTGGCAGGGTCGCGGCCAGAGGAATTGAGGGAAGCCGAGGCCATTCTGCAACAGGCGCAATTCGATTTAGAGAATAAGCAGACCCAATATGAACGAATGAAGCCCCTCTTTGACAGGCGGGTGATTGCCAAGGAGACCCTGGATAATTCAGAAACCGCTTATAAGGTCGCCA